>NZ_BCPS01000106.1:0-6312 GCF_016586185.1 Paenibacillus sp. EPM92 | reverse complement strand
GGCACGTTATTTTATAAGAACAAAAGAATGGGCTCCTTCAGCTTCGAGGACGTCTCCGGCGCCTTTCCTTACGCGTTGTGGATGCCCCAGCCGGTATTGCTGCAAGCCTTGTACGATAAGGCGCGGACGTTCCCGTCTTTCGAGATGCTGTTTCACGCTCCGGTGAAACAGCTGCTTCATGAAGGCGACCGGATCGCCGGCGTTGTGGCGGAAACCGCCGACGGGCCGCTGGAAGTGCGGGCGCGGTTGACCGTCGGCGCGGACGGGCGCTTCTCCGCCGTGCGCAAGCTGGGCGGTTTCGAGATCGAGTACGAGCATTACGCAGGGGATCTCGTATGGTTCACGGTGCCGAAACCGGCCGATTGGGGCGAAGAGCTGCGCATGCTGATTACCGACGGTCACGGTTATATCGTCCTGCCTAAATACCCGAACCTGCTGCAGGTCGGCATCGCCGTTCCTGCCGCGGAATGGAAAGAAATAAAAGCTCACGGCATCGAACCGCTGCGCCAGGAGCTGCTCGCCGCCCACCCGGCTTTCCGCGATTTCGCCGAGTCGCTTACCGACTTTAAGCCTTTCGTGCTGCTGCAAGCCAAAGATTTCTATGTGCGCGAATGGGCGAAGAACGGCTGTCTGCTCGTTGGCGACGCCGCTCACTGCGCTTCTCCCGCCGGTGCGGTAGGGGTGTCGCTGTCTGTGACCACGGCCGTCGTTGCCGCCGACGTCATCTACGATGCACTGCGGGACAGGGATTGTTCCGCCGGGCGGCTTGCTGCGGTTCAGAAGTGCCGCGATCGCGAAATTCGCTCCATCCACAGCATGCAGGACCGCGCCGCCAAGCTGATATTCAGCTCGTCGCCATTCATTCGCACATGGGCGCCGATGTTTATTTCTTTTGCGGCCAAGACGAAACTGATCCGCTTCGTGCAGCGGCGTCTGCTCGTGCTGCCGGAGCCGCTGGCGATTCACGAACGGTTTATGTTCTAACGTCAGGACGTCCGTCGGTGTACGGCGGTTACGTGAACGGGCTATCCCGTGGTGTATGTGGTGTATAATGAAGCTGGAGCAGATTTTCGGTTGCGTCCCGAGGGAAGGAGAGTAAGTATGGAGTCGGAGCAGAAGATGTTGGATGAGAAGATCCGTTCGATCGCCGCGGAGCATCCGATTGTTTGTTACGACGGCGTGTGCGGCTTTTGCCAGCGGGTCGTGCAATTTATTTTGCCCCGTGACCGCGCCGGCCGGTTTCGGTTTACGGCGATTCAATCGGACGTCGGCCAAGCGCTGCTGTCGCACTACGGTCTTGATCCGCAGGCGCTCGATACGTTCGTTCTCATCGATAATCATCGAGCTTACACCCGTTCTACGGCAGGCCTGCGCGTCTTGCGCGGACTCGGAGGCGGATGGGGACTGCTGTACGCGTTCATCGCCGTACCGAAGCCGCTGCGCAATGCAATGTACGGCTGGATCGCCCGTAACCGGTACCGATGGTTCGGCAGGACTGACGCTTGCCTGATCCCGGGACGGGACGTACGCGAGCGGTTTCTCGATACGTGACAGCGGATATCGATTCGATTCCTGCTGCAGGCGCAAAAAAACGTCCGGCTTTAGAAAAGCCGAGACGTTTTTTTGGCGTCATGGAGCAGCCTTACAGCTGCTCAAAAAAGGCGCTTACCCGGTCCGCGTATTCCTGCTTCTGCGGCGGGTAGTTTCGGGCATGGCCTTCGGCAGCCGTCGTCCACAGCTCGAACCGGTCCTTGTGCTTCTCCCACAAGGACTCGCTGTTGCGCAGCGGGATGGAAGGGTCGTTCGCGCTGTGTATGAATAAGATCGGTCGCGGATAGATCGCGTCAACCGCTCTCAGCCCGTCTACCTCATCCGGATCGATGCCGAGCATCGGGGGCAGCATGTTCATGATCAGCGGCGTAAAAGGAAAGTCCGGCAAATGCGACCACACCGACAAATTATCATTCAAGTAGCTGCTTAGCCGGTTGAACGGGCTGTCGGCCACGATCCCTGCCACCGCAGGCTCCTCGGCGGCTGCTGTCAGCGCGGTACTGGCTCCCATGGAGAAGCCGAGCACGCCGATTTTGCCGGGACGCTGCGCTTTGATCCAGTCGATCGCGCCGAGCAGGTCGTACTTTTCATAGTACCCGACGCTCGTCATCGTTCCTTCCGATTCGCCGGAATTGCGGAAGTCGAACATGAGCACGCCGAAACCGCGATCGGTTAAGTCTTTGGCCAGCGATAACGCTTCGGCGTTTTTTTGTTCCCGGTTGTTTTTATAACCGTGCGCCATAATGATTTGCGCCTTGCCGTAAGTCGCGCTCTCGACGGTTTGCGCGGGAGGCATATACCAGCCTTTTAACAACAGGTCGCCTTGACGGCTCTGGAACTGCACATCCTCGTAGGCCATGCCGAGCCGTTTGGGCGAATCTTCAAGCGGCTTCGGGTCGGGGTGCGACAGCTGCCAGCCGACAAATCCGGAAATACCGATACATGCCGCTGCCAGTAGAAGAATAAGTGCAAAGATGACGCGAAGCCGGATCCGCCGTCGGCCTAGACGCCGTCTGGGCGCTCTTGTAATCGCGGGAGTAGGTTTCATGCGCTTCCTTTCCATTCCTTTCCTGAGTAACGTATCGTAAATGAGAAACAAGATTTCTTCATTATACGACAAATGAGGAGGCGCGGGAATGGGACCGGTTACTTAGAGAAGATGCTGTTTTTTGGCAGGGTCGTCCATATATAAGATAAACCGAGCCCCAGGGCAAGCAGGAGCAACGCTTGATACGGGGCGGCCATCGCCCAGAGCAGCGGAACGGTAAGCAGCGCAACCGTCACGGCATGAATGCGGCGAATGACCGTTTGAGCCGATTGTGCGCGCAGCGCGGGCGGAAGCGGATAGATGAACGACCATTCCGAGTGGCGGTACGCCTTGGCGAGTTCCTTTAATTGAAGGGCCGTTAGCGTTGTAAAAAGAAGAAACACGATCGCCGGAGCCGCGACGCCCTTTGTGAACGAAATAATAAGACCGCCGAGCACTGTCAGCCGGAGAGTCATGCCGAACCCCTCCGACCGCAGCCAGACGTGTACATATAGAAACCGATACGTATGCGATGCATCGAAGCGAAGGCCTGCGAGCCCGCGGATCAGCTTGCGCGGCGCGTGCACCGGTCGGGGACGCCCATGCAGCTCGGCTACATCCACGAATTGATTCAGCAGCCGCAGAATAAGGCTCCGGTGCCGGCGTTCTGCTTCGACTAGCTGCAGCCAATGGAGCTTCTTTTCGTCCAGCAGATGGATCAAGCCGAAATAAATGAGTAAAGTCGCGGCTACGAGCAGCGAACCGGCCGGAGGGCTCAGCGTAAGCAGCATATAGAGGCAGCCTCCCGCCAGCAGCCATCGCAGCATCGCGAGCAGCGCTCTCTTCGAGCGTATTGTCAGCTTGAGCTCGGTCCAATGGCCTTGCAGCAGCACACGCTTGAGAACAAGCAGCACCAGCAGGGCGTGAATGAAGCCGGGCTTATCGCCATCCGCGAAGGCGAAAGCCGGCCAGACAGCCAGCCACGCGGCGAGCAGCCCGAAAGCTTGGACCGCGAAGGAGGCGTTCACCGCCCTTGTCATGTAATGGCGGGCGATTTCGGTCTCGAGCGGCAGCCAGAATACGGTATCGGCTTCGCGGATGTAGGTGCGGATCGGACTCCATGCGGCGAACGGGAGCAGCACCAGCGCAGCTATCTCCCGAAAAGGAAACCCCGGAGGCGCCTGCGTGAGCAGCTTACCGTAGAAGAAGCTGCCGGCGAGCACCAGCAGAAGGACGAATAAGGAGACGCTTTGCAGCGCATATCCGACATAGGGCCGGATTTCAAGCCGGAAATCTTTCGTTCGCTTGCTCCACGTCTCCCGCGCGTCAAACGTCAGTCGTTCCGGCTTCTTCATAGGCTGTTCACGTCCTGCGTTACCAAGCTGCAGAAGACGTCGTCCAGCGAAGCGCCGGGCATGCGGGCTTGTGCACGCAGCGCCTCCAAATCGCCCGCGGCCGTCAATCGGCCTTGGTGCAGCAGCACGTAACGGTCGCCGTACCGTTCGATTGTCGATAAAATATGAGAGCTGATCAGAATGGACGCTCCGCTTTCTTTGACCCGAACCATCAGCTCCAGCAGCGAGCGGATGCCTAGCGGATCGAGACCGAGGAACGGTTCGTCGATGATATACAAGTCCGGCTTGACCAAGAAGGCGCTCATGATCATCACCTTTTGCTTCATGCCTTTGGACAGATGGCCGGCCAGCCGGTTGCGGAACGGTGCCATCTGAAACTCCTCGAGCAGCCGTTCGGATCGCTCTTCATAGGTTGCGCTGTCTAAACCGTAGGCCATCGCAGCCATCTCGAGGTGTTCCCTCACCGTTAATTCTTCATATAACAAGGGCGATTCGGGGACGTAAGCGTATGTTCTCCGGTAAGCGGTCGGATCTTCCTCCAACCGGCGTCCCGCAAGCCGAACCGCGCCCGAATGCGGCTCCATTAAGCCTAATATATGCTTGATCGTCGTGCTTTTCCCCGCCCCGTTCAAGCCGATCAAGCCGACCATTTCCCCGGGACGAACGGAGAAGCTGATGTCGTGCAGCACCGGCTTCTGCCGGCTGTAGCCGCCGATCAGATGCTCCACTTCCAATAAAGGTTCCATCTCGTATTCACCTCTGAGCCTTATTGTACCTTGTTTGCCAGGGAAAAGAAAAAGCTACCGTCCGCGCCCATGGCCGCCGAACTTCAAATAAAGAAGACATGCCCCCGCGGTAATGAGCGGAACCGCCAGGTAGGCGCCGGAGAACGGAGCGATGCTCACGCATAGCGCCGTTGCGAGAAGCGCCGACCAGCGCCCCTTACGGTCGCGCCAGAGCAGCTTCAGGCAGGCCGCGGAAGCCAAGACATACACGAGAATGCCGAGCGTGGTCGGGATAAGAATCAGACGATCGGCGGCAAAGTCCGTGACATAACTGCCGCCCAGGACGAACGTATTGGTTGCAAAAAGAAACAAGGTCGAGCGGTAAGGCGTTCCGTTTCGGCTCGTTCCGGCGAACCAGCGCGGCAGTTTCCCGTCTGTCGCCAGCGAGAGTCCGAGCCGTGCGGAGCTGGCCAAGTATACGTTCAAGGTGCCTAAGCATACGATACACGCGACGACGGCTGTCGTTAACCCGGCATTGACGCCGAGCACGCGGTTCATTAGCGCGGCGAGCGGAGCGGCATCTGACGGTTCCCCATAGGTATGCGTGCCGACCGTTACGACGGACAACAGCGTATAGGTGATCCCGACGACTACGACGCTAATCCATGTGCTCCGCATGACGTCGGGGTGAGGCCTTTTGAATTCGGGCACGAGATGCGTGATGCTTTCCCAGCCGAAGAATGCCCAGAAAATGAGCACGCACGCCTGGCCGATGCCTTGCAGTCCATGCGGTGCGAAAGGCCGGTAATTCGTTAAGGACGTTACGGGTAAACTAAAACCGATCGTCAGCAGCAGCAGGACGAGCACCGCGCCGCTTAACAGGAGCGACAGCCAACCGCTCACCCGCATGCCCAGCAGGTTGGCAATTAAAGCCGCGATGAGAAATACGAAAGCGAGCACGTACACCGCTTCCGAGGACCAGCCGAAAGCGGCCGTAATATAGGAGGCTCCGGTCAGTCCGACGACGGCTTGGCCGCCGGCGACCCAGGTGAAGAAAAACCACCCGACAATCGCTCCCCACGTATCGCCGAAAGCTTGCCCAACGATCGTCGAGATGCCGCCGTAGTTTTCATAGGTAAGGGCCAGTCTTGCGAACGTATAGGCAACCGGTATGCTTAACAGCGAGAGGAGCAGCCACGAGATGATGGAGGCGGGCCCGGCCACATTGGCGGTATAGCCCGGCAAGATCAGTATGCCGGAGCCAAGCACGGCTCCCATATATAAGGCGACGCCTTGCGGCATCGTGACGGTGCGCTGCTTCATGGGCTGTTGAACTCCTTTTTATAAACGTAGGTTATGGAAAACTTTACACGGTTGCGCACCCCGATGCAATCGTGCTATATTATTAATCCGGCCAATCGAGAGCCGGCGCTCATCAAAAAAAGTTATTAAAAAAACTTGCAAGAGCGTGTCGAATGTGGTAAATTAATTCTCGCTGTCGTAAGTGATGCGGCAAACAGGCGTTCTGAACTTTGAGGATTTGTCCCTTGGCATGGAACGAAAAATAAAGCTTGCAAAACAGATAGCAAATGTGGTAAATTGATTCTCGCTGTCACGTCAGGTCGGAAACGATGGACGAACGTCAGCATGATTG
>NZ_BCPS01000105.1:0-25442 GCF_016586185.1 Paenibacillus sp. EPM92 | reverse complement strand
GGAGTGGAAGCGCGGCAACGTGTGGAGCTGACGAATACTAATCGGTCGAGGGCTTATCCAAAAAGACTTTCACTTTAGTGAAGTCAAAGCATTCAGCATGCTAAGTTTCGTATCCAGTTTTCAAGGTGCAAGCCGCCTTGAATGGCAAGATCTGATGTTTCGCAAGAAGCATCAACATCCGTTTGGTGATGATGGCGGAAGGGAACCACGCGTACCCATCCCGAACACGAACGTTAAGCCTTCCAGCGTCGATGGTACTTGGACCGCAGGGTCCTGGGAGAGTAGAACGTCGCCAAGCGGATTTCCCCTCGGGGAATTTTTATTTTGCCCAATTGGGCTCGGTAGCTCAGTCGGTAGAGCAGAGGACTGAAAATCCTCGTGTCGGCGGTTCGATTCCGTCCCGAGCCACCATGGAATTAACACGGAGGCTTAGCGAAGTGGCCAAACGCAGCAGACTGTAAATCTGTTCTCTGACGAGTTCGGTGGTTCGAATCCATCAGCCTCCACCAGTTATCCAGTATGAGCCATTAGCTCAGTTGGTAGAGCACCTGACTTTTAATCAGGGTGTCGTAGGTTCGAGTCCTACATGGCTCACGTTTAATTCAATATGCGGTTGTGGTGGAATGGCAGACACGCTATCTTGAGGGGGTAGTGGGCGTACGCTCGTGGAGGTTCGAGTCCTCTCAACCGCACCATATCCAAACATGCGTTCGTGGCGGAATTGGCAGACGCGCTAGATTCAGGTTCTAGTGGGGTAACAGCCGTGGAGGTTCGAGTCCTCTCGAGCGCATCGTGTATCAGAAAAGGAGCTTCAGCCTTTGAGGTTGAAGTTTTTTTCTGCCGTAAGGCAAGATCGGCAGTCATGGTATAGATCCATGTATGTGGGATCAAGAGCTCTCCTTGCTGCATGAAAAAAGTAGTTGACAACATGGTATTATACATGATATGATATTCTTCGTTGACTTGACAAGATGTGCCCTTAGCTCAGCCGGATAGAGCGTTTGACTACGAATCAAAAGGTCGGGAGTTCGAATCTCTCAGGGCACGCCATTCATCTTCATCGAGTTACAAAGTGCATCTCTCAGGGCGCACACCATTGCAACAATTGTACGAGCCGGTATGGCGGAATTGGCAGACGCGCGCGACTCAAAATCGTGAGGGAAACCGTGGGGGTTCAAGTCCCTCTACCGGCATTAAACAACGGGATGTAGCTCAGCTTGGTAGAGCACCTGGTTTGGGACCAGGGGGTCGCATGTTCAAATCGTGTCGTCCCGATACTAACAACGGTAAACAAAAAATTGCGGGAATTTTCTCCGCAATTTTTTTGTTTTTTCTGCATGTCAAAACGTACCGCTCTCAAGGGAAGCTGAATTTCATAAGGCATCCGGCTGCACCCGGGATTCGCTTTATGAGCGGTTATTGTCCCGCCTGTTGCGGGGATTCTTACTCAAGCTCTTGGTCGGATCCCTGTTGGTTATTCGTGTCGTTATTATCAGAAGACAAAGGATTTCCGCTTTGCCGCACCTTCTCTTGAAATTCGAGCTCGTGCCTGAGCGCTTCCTCCTGTGTTTTCTGCAGCTCCTTCAATCGTTTCTTTTCGGCGGTTCGTCTCTGATTGTTCTGCTCGTATTCTTGCTTTTTGATTTCCTGATACATTTTCATCTGCTGCTGCAGTTCCGTATCAATCGGTTTATCGCTTTGCTGCCGCGATTGCTGATCAGGGGCATTCTCTTTTCCGCAGCCGGCAGTTAAGACGAGCGGAACGGTGAAGCAGAAGAGTAGACCAATAATAAGGTACCGCATACGCAGAGCATACCTCCCGGACTCGGCCGCGCAGTTAGGCCGGTGAGATGTTCGTCCGTTCGTTCCCGGCTAGAGAGAACCGTTCATTGCCGGACATCGCTTAGCTTGCCCTTTTTTGCAAAAAACATGTTGGTTCGCAGCTATTTTCATATTATGATGGATGATGAAACGAAAAAGGGCAAACTTGGGGTTATGGGGAGAATGCTGTATCGACGGCTTCCCATTCATCGGACGTCGAGCTCTGCAAAGCGGTGGCGGAAATTTTGTTCGCCAATCAGAACGCTATGGGTATGAACCGTCGCCAATGGCAAGCTCCGCTGGCTGGCGGAGCTGGGCATTCATATACAGCCCCCGGCAGAGCAGAGAGAATGGGGTGCTGTACGGCTAGTAAGCAGTGTCGCGCTGGCTTGCGCCGAGCACATACACTTTAACGTTCTTCTTGACGCCGAAATCACGGGCTTCTTTCAGATCGGTCATGTAGACGTCGATGCGTGCGCCGCGAATCGCGGATCCGGTATCCTCGGCCGTACGAAGTCCTATACCGTCAATGAACACCTTCGTGCCGATCGGGATAATCTTCGGGTCGACGGCGATCGTGCGGCCTTCCTGCGCCTTGCTGCCGCTGTAGGTGATCCCGTATTGCGGGTGGGTAGGCGTCTTGCCCGTCGATTCGTAGCCGGCGGTGTAGGCGGTTAAGGTGGAAGACAGCACTTGTTCGACGACGTTCGTTTGGCCGTCGGCAAACTGCAGTGCAGGCTCCTGAACGGGAATTTCGAGCTGGGTGCCGATGGATAGCCGGCTCGCATTCGGGATCGAGTTGGCGGCCAGGATGGCAGTCAGGCTGACGCCGAACGAACGGGCGATCTGATACAGCGTATCGCCGGAGCGAACGATATAAGGAACGGTGGTCGGAATGACGACCGGCTCCGCCGCCGTATGCATCGTATCGGAAGCATCCTGGTTCGCCGGGTCTTCCGAAGCGATGTAGAAATCGTTAATAAAGATAGTTTCATAGCCGGCCGCGTCGGCCGGATCGGCAGCTGCCGGGGACGATAATGTCGTCACCAGGCTCAAACATGCGAATAAAACAACAAACATACGAGTCATACCATGCATCTCTCTCATTCCTCCTCTAGCAATATGTACCGATTCTGCTACTAGAGTTGCCGAAATGAGAGAGTTCTATACATGGTACATACCTTGACTCGACAATCGGAGGAAACCATATGGCAAAATTAACCGGCAAACGCATCGCGATTACAGGGCCGCGCAAAGCAGCGGAGCTGAGCATCATCGTAGAGAAAATGGGCGGTATCCCGCTTGTTCGACCGGCGCAAGGCACGGTTGCGGTCGAGGGAGAGCAGGTGCAGGGCGAAGTGGCGAAGCTGATCGAGCGGGGCGCCGACTGGATTATGTTGACGACGGGGGGCGGCACGGAGCTGCTCGTGCAAGCCGCCGAAGCGATCGGCAAGGCGGACACTTTCGCTGAGCTGCTGCGCAGCACGCCGATTGCCGCCCGCGGCTACAAGACGGTGAATGTGCTGAAGAAGTTAGGCGTGATACCTCAAGTGCGCGATGACGACGGCACGACCTCCGGACTTTTACGGGCGCTGGAGCCGATCGATCTGCGAGGGAAACATGTCGCGCTGCAGTTGTACGGGGATCATGCGCCGCGGCTTGTCCGGTGGTTGGAAGAACGCGGCGCGACGCATCACGAAATATTGCCGTATCTTCACATCGCTCCCGAGCTTGAGGTGGTGGACCGATTGCTGCGCGAGATCGTGAACGGCGAAGTGGACGCGGTAACGTTCACCAGTACGCCGCAAGTACGCTTCCTCCTGCAGTACGCCAGAGAGCAGGGTGTGGCCGGACAGCTGCTTCAGGCGTTCGCGGAAGGCGTCGTCGCCGTTGCGGTAGGCAAGGTTACGGCCGAAGCGCTTCGCGAGGAAGGAATCGAACGGGTGGTCGCACCCGAAGAGGAGCGGATGGGGAGCATGATGGTCACCCTCGCGAAATACTACGAATCGTAATCCGGCGTTTATTTGGGCCGGGATGGACAGGTATGGTATACTTTTCCTGTTGGAAAAGATACGATACCTTTTTGGCTTAAATGGAGGCTCCATCATGAATACGCCGGTAGTGAAGCTCCACCAGGTGACGAAAAAAATCGGCGCCAAAACAATCGTCGACGGGTTGACGTTCGAAGTCCGCCCGGGCGAAGTATTCGGATTTCTAGGCCCGAACGGGGCTGGCAAAACGACGACCATCCGCATGATGGTCGGATTGATCTCGATATCCGGAGGAGAAATCCGGATTCAAGGCCATAGCGTTCGCGGGCAGTTCGAGCAGGCGATGCGGCATGTCGGCGCGATCGTGGAGAATCCGGAGTTTTACGGCTTTATGACCGGGTATCAGAACTTGATTCATTTTGCCCGGATGATGCCGAGTGTGGATAAAGAGCGCATCGATGAAGTCGTGCGGCTCGTCCGCTTGGACAACCGGATTCACGATAAAGTGAAGACGTATTCGCTGGGGATGCGTCAGCGGCTCGGCGTCGCTCAGGCGATATTGCACCGGCCCTCGGTTCTCGTGCTCGATGAACCGACGAACGGACTCGACCCGGAAGGCATCCGGGAGCTTCGCGATTATTTGCGGACGCTGGCCCGCGACGAAGGGCTTGCGATCATCGTCTCGAGCCATCTGCTGTCGGAGATGGAGCTGATGTGCGACCGTGTCGCCATTATCCAGAACGGCCGGCTGCTCGATGTACGCTCTTTCAAGAACGCATCGGACGATACCGATACGCACGAGGTACGGTTTGAATTAGACCGCCCGGGGGATGCGCTGAAGCTGCTCCAGGACGAGCTGGAAGCGCGGACGGAAGGCTCGGAGCTGGCTGTCCGGCTGCCGAACCGGCGGGAGGCGATAGCCGCGCTGAATGCGCGTATCGTGGCGGCGGGTATCGCCGTCTACGGGATCCGTACGATCACCAAGACGCTCGAGGAGCAGTTCCTTGAGGTAACAAGGGGGAATCGGATTGTCTAGCCTATTCGCGCTCGTTCAGAACGAGCAGATGAAAATTTACAGCCGGGTGCGGACTTGGATCATGCTGGCGATTCTCATCTTATGCGTCATCATGACAGGGGTTCTGATGAAGTTCATGCTGGATGCGAACCTGGCGCACGTGCTGCAGTTTATGGCCTTCGCGACTTTCCTGACCATGCTGGTCACGATTTTCAGCGTCATTGTGGCAGGCGATATGGTCGCCTCTGAATTTACGTGGGGAACGATCAAGCTGCTGCTTATCCGCCCGGCGTCGCGAAGCAAGATTCTGGCGTCCAAGTACATCGCCGTGCTGCTGTTCGTGCTGATGCTGCTCGTCGTTCATTTCATAAGCGCCTATTTCACCGGGCTGCTGCTGTTCGGCGTAGGCGGACAGGTGGGCGAAGGGGTGACGATGGGAAACATTGTGCGAACGTACCTGCTCCACGCGGTGAATATTGTCATGGCGGTAACGCTCGCCTTCATGATCTCGGCGGTTTTCCGCAGCAGCTCGCTGGCTATCGGCTTGTCCATCTTTCTGTTGTGGACGAAAGACGGTATCGTAGCGGCGCTTGTGTCACTAAAGTACGAATGGGTCAAATACTTCGTCTTCGCCAACACGGATCTGACCCCTTACATTGTAGGCGGCAAGCCGCTCTTGCCCGGCATGACGTTAGGTTTCTCGGTTACGGTGCTGGTCTTGTACTGGCTGCTGTTTTACGGCATATCCTGGCTATTGTTTACGAAACGGGACGTTGCCGGCAGTTAGCGCAAATAAACGTGACGGTCTTCCGCTCAAGCGGAGGATAACGTCACGTTTTTTTGTAAGTGCTGCAAGTCGCTCTGTATCGCAAGAAAGCTTCCGCTGAAACATAAATGTATGTCCTTCGAAAAGGTCTCCGGTCAGGGGCTCTACATGCGGGGTACGTTCCGAGAAGGACGTTTCTTGCAGCTGCCCGGACGCTGGTTCTTCCGACCTATTGAACGGTGGTTTGACGGTGAACGGAACTGAAACCGCCTTCACGGAAACAGGCGGGCCAACAGGTAAAATAAGGTTAGGTAAACCTGTGAAAGGAAAGAGGAAAACCACAGATCGTGTCGAATGTTTTTTTGTTGGCCAATCTAACTAAAAGGGGATTTATGGTTACTTATGATAGAATTCAAAAATGTTTCCAAAGTGTATCCCAATGGAACCGTAGGTCTCAAAAATATTAATTTGAACATGAAAAAGGGAGAATTCATCGTCATCGTAGGGCTGTCTGGAGCCGGGAAGTCAACTTTGCTGCGCTCGATCAATCGCCTGCATGAAATTACCGACGGTCAAATCGTCATCGACGGCCATTCGATTACGGCGGCATCCGGCGCTCAGCTTCGGCGGCTGCGCCGCGATATCGGAATGATCTTCCAAAGCTTCAATCTCGTGAAGCGCTCCTCGGTGCTGCGCAACGTATTATCCGGGCGGGTCGGCTATCATTCGACGTTGCGGACCTTGCTCGGCTTGTTCCCGAAGCAGGATGTCGAGCTTGCCCTGAACGCCCTTTCACGTGTAAATATCCTGGATAAAGCCTACTCGCGTGCCGACGAGCTGTCCGGCGGACAGCAGCAGCGCGTATCGATTGCCCGGGCATTGGCGCAAGAAGCGAAAATCATTCTCGCCGACGAGCCCGTCGCCTCGCTTGATCCGTTGACAACGCGCCAGGTCATGGACGACCTGAAACGAATCAATCAGGAGCTCGGCATTACAACGGTCGTTAATCTTCACTTTATCGATCTGGCGCGCGAGTATGCGACGCGGATCATCGGGCTTCGGGCTGGAGAAGTGGTGTTCGACGGTCCGGTAGCGGAAGCGACGGACGAGAAGTTTTCGGAAATATACGGCCGTGCCATTAAGAAGGACGAGTTGCTGGGGGGAGAGGCGTAATGACCGACTCCGAGCGCAAGAAGATTTTACAGAAACCATCGCGTATGAAGTCGTATATGACGACGCTGCTGCTGATCGTGCTGCTCTGGTGGAGCGCGGAGAACACCGATTCGAGCCTGCCCAAGCTAATCCAAGGGGCGCCGGAGATGGGCAAGCTGATCGTCGAAATGTTCCCGCCGGATTGGAGCTATATCGACGTCGTCTGGGATCCGATGATGGAAACGGTGCAAATGGCCGTCATCGGTACGACGATCGGCGGACTGCTGGCGATTCCGATCGCGCTGCTCGCGGCCGGCAACGTCGCCCGGACGCCGTGGATTTACCAGCCGGCCCGATTCATTATGAACCTGATCCGGACCATTCCGGAGCTGCTGTTTGCCGGCTTGTTCGTCGCCATCTTCGGAATCGGCGCGGCGCCCGGCGTGCTGGCGCTTATTTTCTTCTCGTTCGGCCTGATCGCCAAGCTCACGTATGAGTCGATCGAAGCGATCGATCCGGGACCGCTTGAAGCGATGACGGCCGTCGGCGCGAACAAAATGCAGTGGATTCACTTCGGTGTCGTGCCGCAGGTGGCGGCGCAGTATGCGGCGTATTTCTTATACACCTTCGAAGTTAACGTTCGGGCGGCAGCCGTGCTCGGACTGGTCGGAGCCGGCGGGATCGGGTTGTTCCTGGATCGCACGCTGCAGCAATTCCGGTATGACCGCTCGGCGCTGATCATCATTCTGACGCTGGCGATCGTTCTTATTATCGATTACATCAGCACCAAGGTAAGGGAGAGGCTGCTATGAGTACGAAATCGGTTCGTAAACCTTTCCGTATCCGTTATTGGCTCGTTGCGATCATCGTGCTGGCCATTTACGTCTGGTCGTTCACCGGGATCGAGTTCGGGGGATTAACCGAAAATGCCGGCCGCGACTTCGCCACCATCATGAGCGGCCTGTTCAACCCGGACTGGGGATTCGTCTACGATCCCGAAGGAGAAGATTTGCTTCGAGGCTTGCTCGATACTCTGGGCATCTCGATCATCGGGACGTTCATCTCCGCCATATTGTGCGTGCCGTTCGCTTTCTGGGCGGCCACGAATATGAGCCGGTACCGCGCCGTAACCGGAAGCGGCAAATTCATGCTAAGCTTGATCCGCACGTTCCCCGAAATTATTATGGCCATCATTTTCATTAAGGCCGTCGGGCCGGGCGCTTATGCCGGCGTGCTGGCGTTAGGTTTGCACTCGATCGGCATGCTGGGCAAGCTGTATTCGGAAGCTATTGAAAACCTGGACATGGGGCCTACGGAAGCGTTGACCGCTTGCGGGGCCAACCGGCTGCAGGTGCTCTGGTTTGCGATTATGCCGCAGGTGCTGCCGCACTTCTTCTCGTTTGCGCTGTACCGGTTCGAGATTAATATACGATCCGCGTCCATTCTGGGCTTGATCGGTGCCGGCGGGATCGGCGCGCCGCTGATCTTTGCCTTGGAAGCCCGCGCATGGAATCGCGTTGGCATCATTCTTCTCGGCATTATTGTGATGGTGACGATTATCGACATCATCTCGTCGTCCATCCGCAAGCGTTTGGTCTAAAATTGACAACACCGATAAAGCCCCTTCTTGACAGCCGTCAAGGATCGGGCTTTATTGGCGTTGGGCAGGCAGATTGGAAGGGGTCGTGAAGAAATATCTTGCCAAAACAATTAAAGGTAGTTACAATGTAATCAAACATAGTGATGTAAACGCTTTACAAAAGGCCGGCAGGAAGTGAAAACATCATGATGTTAGAAACAATTGGTTTTTAGGGTGGCTAATTAACAAAAAATAAGCAAAGGGGCAAGCAGATGAAACAAATGATGAAATGGGCATCTGTTTTACTTGTCGGTACGGTCGCAATCACAGGCTGTGCTCAAACGAACAAAGCGGGCAGCGAAGCGCAAAATACAAACACCGGCGAGGCGAAGAAAAGCGAGTCGAAAGTAAAAATCAGCTTTATCCATTGGCGCGGAGAAGATAAAAAAGTGTTTGAAGAGCTGATCGCGGATTTTAATAAAGCGAATCCGAATATTTCGGTGGAAATGAACATCTTCCCGTCCGAGTCGTATCTGGCGAACGCCCAGGCTAAGCTGCTCGACGGTTCTTCCGGGGACGTGTTCGCTTCGTTTCCGGGCGCTCAATTTGAAACGATCTCGAAATCGAATTTATATGAGGACTTGAGCAAAGAGAGTTTTGTAAGCAATTACAATGACAATTTGATTCAAGCGGGGAAAAAGGACGGAAAACAGTTCGCCTTCCCTTACCAGTTAGTTTACAACCAGCCGATTTACAACAAGGCGATTTTTGAAAAATTAAAGCTGCAAATTCCTAAAAGCTGGGACGAGTTTTTACAGGTTTGCGAAACGTTAAAGAGCAACGGGTATGTTCCGATCGCCTTCCCGGGTCAAGATATCGGTCCAGGGCAGTTCGTCAACTCGATGATGATGAACAATAACACGGACGAAGACATCTGGTCCAAAGTCGAGTCGGGTCAGGCCAAGCTGACGGACGAATGGTTCGTCAAAACGTTGTCCCAATTCAAAGAGCTTGCGGATAAAGGATATTTCCAGAAGGATTCGCTCGGGACGAATAAAGATATTGCAGGATCGCTTTTCGCTCAGGAGAAAGCGGCGATGCTCGCGACCGGATCGTACATGATGTCCAGCAACAAGCAGCTTAACCCTAACCTGGTTCAAGGCTTGCTGGCGCCGATTACCGTATCCGCGGACAAGGCGGTATTCGAAGGGATTCATACGACGACCTTTATGCTCGGGGTCAACGCGAAGTCGAAGTACAAGGAAGAAGCCAAGAAGTTTATCGCATTCCTCAGCCAGAAAGAAAACGCTGAGAAGTATGCCAATCAAACCGGTCAGATGGTTACGGTGAAAGGCGTCCAATACAATACGCCGGAATTGAAGGAATCGGCCACTTGGATGGATAAGAAAACACGTTTTCATCCGCGGTATTTAATCAGCAATTCCCAGAATGAAAAAGCGGTTGTCGCTTCGATCCAAGCGGTGGTTGGCGGGAAAAGTCCGGAACAAGCCGCCAAAGAAGCCCAAGCTATTATCGATCAAAATGTAAAGAAGTAAGCTTAGCGGCATGGGAGGAGGCGGTCCCTCCTCCCATAGCAAGACGGAGGTAGCTGATGAAGCAGAGTAAATCGCTTTATTTGTTTGTATTGCCGGGCCTTTTGCTTTATTTGCTGTTCTTTGTGTATCCGACGATTAACGGGCTAATCCTTTCGTTTACGGACTGGGAAGGCATATCGCCGGAATGGAATTGGGTGGGGCTCGCCAACTATGAGAAAATGCTCTTTGGCGACATGATCTTCAAAAAAGCCATGGTCAACAATTTGAAGTTTATGCTCTGCGTAGTCTTGTTTCAAACCGTGTTCTCTCTGGTTTTGGCGATTTTGCTGCTGAAAAATTCGAAAACGAACGTTTTTCTGCGCGCGCTTTACTTTTTTCCAACGATTATTTCCTCGATCTCCGTAGCTTTCATTTGGGGATTCGTATTGAATCCGAACGTTGGGGCTTTAAACATTATGCTCGGGAATATCGGGCTTGAAGCCTTGGCGCAAAACTGGCTTGGCAATCCGAGCATCGCGATGCTATCGATCGCTTTCGTACAGATTTGGGCGCATACGGGACAGATGCTTGTCATCTTCGTAGCGGGATTACAAGCCATTCCCGGAGAGCTTTACGAGGCCGTTTACCTGGACGGAGCAAACCGCTGGCAAGCGTTCAAGAACATTACTTGGCCCATGGTCGCCCCGGCTGCTACCATCGTGGTCGCCTATACGACCATCCAGTCGTTCAAAGCCTTTGATTTGATCTTTGCCTTGACCGGCGGAGGCCCGGCCTTCTCGACGGAGATTTTATCCACCTACATTTACCATACGGCCTTCCAGAGCTCCGAATTCGGCTATGCGGCTACTCAATCGATGGCCTTCATGGCGATTATCGCGCTCATTACGTTTGTCCAGTTTAAATTGCTGAAGGGAAATCGCGCGGCTTGAGAAGCTTGTACGAAAGGATGAACCGCCCGTGAATCAGATCAATCAAGAAACAGTGGCAGGCGGCCTGCTCAAAAGAATCGTTCTTCTGCTTGGCGCGCTCCTGATCATTGTCCCGGTATCTATTGTCGTTCTCGCTTCTTTTAAAACTACGGCGGAGCTGTTTCAAAAACCGCTCGGGCTGCCCTCGGGACTGAATCTGGACAATTATATCAGCATGTTCAGGGAGCAAGCGATCGGGCAATATTTTATGAACAGTGTGGTCGTAACGTTGGTCACGATCTTCCTTATCCTGTTGTTTTCCAGTTTATTGTCTTATGCGATATACCGATTTACCGGCTGGGTCGGGTTAGTCCTGTACGGATTGTTCGCGGCAGGGATGATGGTTCCTCCCCAGGTGAATATGATTCCGATTTACTCCCTTGTTTCCAAACTCGGGTTAACGAATTCCATCACGGGATTGATCGCCGTTTCCACGTCGGTATTCATGCCGGTTGCCGTATTTATTTTATCCGGCTTCATGAAGACACTGCCGAAGGAAATGATCGAATCGGGATCGATAGACGGAGCGAACGAGTGGAAGATGTACACCCGGATTGTGCTGCCTATCACGCTGCCGTCCTTATCCGCCTCCGCCATTTTTTTGAGCGTCATGATTTGGAACGATTTATTGTATCCGCTGCTCTTTATTAATTCCAATGCTAAGAAAACGTTACCCTTGGCCCTGCTGCAATTTCAGGGTGAATATTTGACCAATTATCCGATGATTTTCGCCGGTGTCGTGATCGCTTCGGCCCCTATGGTTATCGCATACGTATTCCTGCAGCGCTTCTTTGTCGAAGGGGTAACGGCCGGATCGGTTAAAGGCTAGAAAGAGATAAGGAGAGAAACATGAGAGAGAAACTTAGAGAGCTGCAAGCGTTCAATCCGCATGTTCGGTTGTATACCGTGAATGAGGAACAATTTCGGCCATATGGCAGCGTGTTAACCGGCTATGATTTTCAGGAAATCCTGACGCTTATGGAGAATACCCCGATTCCGCAAGAGGGCAATACGTATGTGGCTTCGGTAAAGGAACTGGAGCAAACGGCAGTCAAGGAAACACTCCGGGCCTCGATGTATGGAGGGATGGACATACAGATCGGCTACTGTAACGGTCGGAATTCCAGCCTTAACGGCTTGGAGTACCACAAAGGCAGTGAAATCAATGTCGCAGTGACGGATCTTGTGCTTCTTCTGGGAAAGGTGCAGGATATCCGGGACAATTCGTACTCGACTGAACATATACAAGGGTTTGTCATTCCTCGCGGAACGGCCGTAGAGCTGTATGCGACAACGCTGCATTTTGCGCCCTGTAAAGTTTCCGATGAGGGCTTCAAGTGCGTCGTGATTCTTCCGAAAGGCACCAACGAACCGCTGGATCGGCGGCCGGAACAGGTGACGGCTGAGGATCGGCTTCTGTTTATGCGGAACAAATGGCTGCTGGCCCATCCGGAGCGTACGCCTTTGCTGGAAAGAGGCGCACATCCCGGCATTATCGGCGACAATCTGGCGATTAATTACTAGCCTATTCGGGGAGCGTGAATCGGTTGATTAGCGAAGCAACTAATGAAGAGGGCCTTATCATTTACCGGCATGAGGATGGATTCGAAATCAAGTTAAACGGCTCGGCGCTCATTAGCCATACGACAGACCAGCCTTTGCTGTATGTCGGCTACGGCGAAGAAACGATGGAGATGTACAGAGGCAACTTCGACATCCAGGATTATGTGATCGAACGTTTGGCGCTGCGGCACGCGGAATGGAAGAAGCAAGGGGAGGCCGAGTTTGTAACGTTCTTTAACGCGAAGGGCGGACAGCCGTACCTGACGCTTTCTTTAGAGCAGGAGGCGCATGGCATCCGGCTGGCGTTCACTTCTGAGCAGTCGTCGATCAACCGTGTTTGGTTCCGGGTTGCATCGGATGCGGAGGAGAAAGTATACGGCTGCGGAGAGCAAATGTCGCACTTCAATTTAAGGGGCAAAAGCTTCCCGCTGTGGACTTCCGAACCGGGCGTAGGGAGAAATAAGAAAAACTATACGACTTGGCAGGCCGATGTGCTCGATAAGGCGGGCGGGGACTATTATACGACGAATTATCCGCAGCCGACTTACGTGTCCAGCAAGAAATATTACTGTCACGTCGAAACGACGGCTTACGCGGACTTTAATTTCACAAAGCCGAATTACCACGAGCTTCAAATCTGGGGCGTGCCTCGCTGGATCATCGTGGAAGCGGCTGCAACCTTCGTCGAGCTGGCAAGTCTTATTGCCGACAGATTCGGACATCAGCCTGAGCTTCCGGAGTGGACGTATAACGGGATTATTCTCGGCATCCAGGGCGGTACGGGCGTGGTCGAGGCCAAGCTGGAGCGCGCCTTATCCAAGGGTGTCAAGGTAGGGGGCGTGTGGTGTCAGGATTGGCAGGGCAAACGGATCACTTCCTTCGGCAAACGATTAATGTGGAACTGGCGCTGGAATCCGGAGGAGTACCCACAGCTGGACGAAAAGATCGGACAGTGGAAAAAGCAGGGCATCCGGTTTCTAGGGTATATCAATCCTTATGTCGCCGTCGAAGGGGATCTGTTTCAAACGGCAAAAGCAAAAGGATATTTAGCGCTAACCGAACAGTGCGATATTTATTTGGTCGATTTCGGCGAGTTTTATTGCGGAGTCGTGGACTTTACGAATCCCGAGGCTTGCGAATGGTACAAACAGGTGATTAAGGAAAACCTGATCGATTTTGGCTTGGATGGCTGGATGGCCGATTTCGGTGAATATTTGCCCATCGATCTTACTTTATACAGCGGCGAATCCGCCAAATTGATGCATAACGCATGGCCTGTGCTGTGGGCGAAGATCAACTATGAAGCGGTAAAAGAAGCGGGTAAGCTGGGCGAGATCGTTTACTTTATGCGGGCCGGATATACCGGCGTGCAGCAATATTGCACTTTGCTGTGGGCGGGGGATCAAAGCGTGGATTGGTCGCTTGACGATGGACTCGCTTCCGTTATTCCCGCAGCCCTGTCTTCGGGTATGGTGGGCAACGGACTGCATCACAGCGACATTGGCGGCTACACGAGCTTGCACGGAAACAAGCGCAGCAAGGAGCTGTTCATGCGGTGGGCGGAAATGGGCGCCTTTACCCCGGTAATGCGAACGCATGAGGGAAATCGCCCGTATGATTGCTGGCAGTTCGACAGCGACGATGAAACGCTGGAGCATTTGGCCAGAATGACGGAGATTTACACTTTGCTGTCGCCTTATACGAAGGCTATGGTCAAAATCAATGCGGAATTGGGAATTCCCGTACAAAGACCGCTGTTTATGCATTATGAGGAAGATGAGCGCAGCTACGATATTCAGTACCAGTACTTATACGGTCCCGATCTTCTGGTTGCGCCGGTGCATCAAGAGCACGAGACGTCCTGGACGGTCTATTTACCTGAAGATGAATGGGTGCACTTATGGAGCGGGGCGAAGTATACAGGGGGCTTCATCCAGGTAGAGGCTCCGCTCGGCAAGCCGCCCGTATTTTACAGGGAGCATTCATCGTATAAAGAGTTGTTCCGTGAAGTGGGGCAGCTGTAGAGAACATAAAGTCTTTGCCGCATCAAACAATTCCATGACCGAAGGTGTGACACTTCCATGTTGGAAACATCCGTGCTTTACTTGCCCATTGGCCGCAAAACATTTGACTTGGCTGCAGCGGAGGTCGTTTGGGCCGAAACCTCCGAGTTTCTAAAGAAGCAGTGCCGGACGCTGCACGAGCCTGAGCATATCCTGACTTCGATTGAAGAGCTGGAGCAATTCTTGCAGAGCGTCCAGGGTCAATCTATCGATTCCGTCGTGTATCAAAGCGTCACGTTCGCAGACGGGGAATTCGCCGTCAAAGTGCTCGAATATTTCAAAGCGCCCGTGATCGTTTGGTCTGTACGGGAACCGAGCGTGGGCGGACGCCTTCGCTTGAATTCTTTAACCGGAGGCAACAGCACCTGCAACGTATTAAAAAATCTAGCGCATCCTTTCGCCTTCGTATTCGGCAATCCTTCGGAGCCCCGGTTGCAGGAGAAGCTTCACATGCAGCTCCAGGTGAACCAGGTGATCCATAAATTAAAGCAGCTGTCGATCGGTATCGTCGGGGAGCATCCGCCGGGCTTTTTCTTCTCCGATTCGGACGAAGCGGAACTGCAAACGGCGCTGGGCGTCCGATTGCACAGGCTCGATCTGCAGCAAGCCTTCAGCGAATGCGCGAAAATCGATGAATCGCGATGGATTCGTGCTGTCGAAAGGGCTGAAAAGCAGGTCGTAGGATTAAACCGGTCCGATGAAACGGTCAAAAAATTTGCCCAATTTTATTCGTACCTCGAAGATTACATTCAAGAAAACCGGATCCAGGCCTTAGCGGTTCGCTGCTGGCCGGATTTCTTCAATGAGCTTGGAGCTGCGGCTTGCTCTACGTTATCCCAGTTTACGGAAGGCGGCATCGTCTCCTCCTGTGAGTCAGACATCCACGGCTCCATCTCGATGTATGTGCTCCAGGAGCTAAGCGGCGGAAGCGCGCCTTACTTGGGGGATCTCGTGCATGTGAATGAGGAACGGAACTCCGTAGTCTTTTGGCATTGCGGAGCCGGGGCGTATTCGCTTGCCCATCCGTCAACGGGTGCGCAAGCGGGCGTGCACCCTAACCGCAAGCTTGGCTTTACGATGGAATTCGGGCTGAAGCCCGGCGGCGTTACGATCTTCAGAGTAAGCCATACGCCAAGCGGCTATAGGCTCCTCGTCATGCGGGGGAATGCGCTGGATGTGCCGCAGCCGTTTAACGGGACTTCCGTCGAGGTGCAGCTTCCTCATGATGTCAGCCGGACGCTGACCGGACTTATGAACGAAGGGTTCGAGCCTCATTTTGCGCTTGTGTACGAGGATGTGGTTGATGCCTTAATCGAACTTGGGCGACAACTGGGGATAGAGACGATCGCTTATGTTTGATTCAGGAGGTGGTTTTTATGCTTAAAATCGCTGTCGGGCAAGCCGGAGGGCCAACCTCTGTCATCAACGCGAGTCTGGTAGGCTTTGTAGACGGTCTGCCCGATCAGACTCAAATTTACGGTATTATGAACGGGTATCAAGGCTTGGTTGAGAACGATCTGGAGCTCATCGAAGGCTCTGGCCTGGATTGGCTCAGAAGTCATAAAAACGTACCAGGCGCCTGCTTGGGGTCGGGAAGGTATCCGTTCACTCCCGATTCCATAACGAAAGCCGTGCTCAATCTGAAGGAAAGAGATATTCATACGCTTGTCTTTATCGGCGGCAACGGTACGATGGCCGCATTGCAAAAAATGAGCGAAGCCGCCGCTTCCATGAATTACGAGCTGCAAACGATAGGGATTCCCAAAACGGTGGACAATGACTTATCCGGCACCGACCATGCGCCGGGTTATGCAAGCGCAGCCCGTTATGTTTCATTATCCGTCAGGGATATAAGCAAAGACCTGGAAGCTATGCGCAATTTCGAGCAAGTGAGAATTATCGAAACGATGGGCCGCAATGCCGGTTGGCTCGCTCTTGCCGCCGGATTGCTTAAGCAGTCCGAATTCGAAGGGCCGCACATGATCTGCGTGCCGGAAGTTCCCCTGTCGAAGGAGCGGTTTCTGGCGCAGGTCCAAGACATCGTGAAGGAGAACGGCATGGCGACGATTGTCGTTAGCGAAGGCGTTACCTTCGACGGGGATTCGCAAGTGCAAAGAGAAGTCGTGAAGGGCAGAGCGGTTCTCGGGGGCATTTCTACGGAGATGGAACGATTGATCCGGATGAATATGGGAATGACCGTCCGTTCGGAAAATTTAGGGATGAATCAGCGCTGCGCCGTGTGGGCTATCTCCGATCAAGATCGAACCGAGGCTTACGAGGTTGGGAATGAAGCGGCTCTTTACGTAAAAAAAGGAATGTCCAATGTCATGGTAAGTATACAAAGAAACCAGGTAATTGGATATAATTATAAATTAAAGAGCGTCGCCCTTGAACATGTGGCTAACGACGGGGAACGGTTATTGCCCCAGGAATACATTTCAAGGCCAGCCGAATTTTACTCGTGGCTTGAACAATTAATTGGAGACCGCATCATGAGATATCCTCCGATGTGGAGAAGGAGAGCCTTCGATGACCTCATACAGCATCAACCCGAATTCCGTAGATCCCAATAAGAACATTGCGTTATATCAACAAGTCAAGGATGCCCTGCTCAAGCTTATTCACAACCAGGTGTGGCGTCCCAACAGCCTGATTCCTACGGAACAGGAACTGATGGAGACGTTCAAGGTAAGCCGCACGACCATCCGGCAAGCGATCAATATGCTTGTTCAGGAGGGGCTGCTGGAGAAGCGCCAAGGGAAAGGCACGATCGTGCTGCCGCTGAAGCTCGTAGGGAATCTGGGGCGCCTGCGCGGTTTTGCGGAAGAAGTCATGGAGCGGGGACTTGTCCCGCATTCGCAGCTCATCCGGGCGGAGTTTGTGTCGATGTTAAATTTTGAGAAATCGGTGCTGCAGGTGCCGGAGAATGAAAGTGTCTTAATTATTGAACGAATTCGGCTTGCCAATGATGTGCCCATTGCTTTAGAACGCAGCTGCTGGCCTGAGAAAATCGGACAAATTCTTATGAAATACGATCTGAATTCAGCTAAATACTATGAAATATTAGAAAATCACGGAACATTTCTCAAGCATGCCAAAGAAAAAATATCAGCGATCAACGCAACCCTGCATGAAGCCGATCTTCTCGGGATTCGCGCCGGTGAGGCTTTACTGGAGATGACCCGGTTAAGCTTCGGGATCGACGATGCTCCGATGGAATATACAAGAACGAAATTCAGAAGCGACCAATATAGTTACGATATTGAACTTACGCGCTAAGGAGAGATGCATCATGCCTTTTATTTCCGGTACAACGATGTTGAAGAACGCTTGGGACAACGGGTACGCCGTCGGCGCTTTCAGCGCTCATAACGCGGAAAGCATCCAGGCGATTTTGTGGGCCGCGGAAGCGGAGCAGGCGCCGGTCATGATTCAGGTCGGTCAAAGAGTGATCCACTATATGGGGCTCGAGCCGATGAAGGTCATGATCGATACGTTTGCCCAAAATACGAACATCCCGGTGTGCATCCATTTGGATCATAGCCGGCAGTACAATCAAACGATGAAAGCCATCCAACTTGGCTTTCAATCCGTCATGTTCGACGGGTCGTCGCTTCCCTTTGAGGATAACGCTTCGATTACCCGCAAGGTTGTGGAGGCTGCAAGAGCTCTTGGCATCGGATCGGAAGGGGAAATCGGAAAAATAGGCGGAACAGAAGACGACATTACGGTCGATGAAGAGGATGCAATGATTACCTCGGTGGAGGATGCGGTGCGTTTTGTACAGGAAACCGATGTTGATTATTTGGCGGTTTCCATCGGTACGGCGCACGGCATCTATAAGAATCCCCCAAAGCTCGCGTTCGCGCGTCTCCAGGAAATTGCAGAGGCTGTGAAGCGTCCGATCGTGCTTCACGGAGGTTCGGATGTGCCGGACGAACAAATTACAAAGGCCATCTCCCTGGGCATCTCTAAAATAAACGTCGATACGGAATTGAGACAATCGTTTACGCAAGGTATGCTTGACGTGCTGCTGAAAGACCGGGAGGAGTATCATCTGGCCGTATCGCTTGGCCGCGGCAGAGAGGTCATGCAGGCCAAAGTTCAGGAAAAAATCCGCTTGTTCGGCAGCTCCGGCAAAGCGCGTGATTACCACAATTAGTTACGATTAAAGGTCGTAACATTACTATAAATACGAGGTGATGTATTCGTGGATTCCAATCGAGCATTCGGTTTATATGTCAACGGACTATGGGAACAAACGGAAAGAACCATGCAGGTGACCGACAAATATACGTTACAGCCGTTTGCCGAAATTGCACGGGCCGAGAAGAGCCATGTCTCGAGGGCCGTAGAAGGTGCAAGCGCGGCTTGCCGACAGCCGTTCGCGCCATTCGAGCGTTATCGGGTTCTCATGAAAGTGGCGGAGCTGCTTCAAGCAAAGAAAGAGCTGTTTGCAACAACATTGGCCGCAGAGGTAGGCAAGCCGATCCGCGAATCGCGGGGCGAAGTGGATCGGGCCATTCAGACGATCATTATATCGGCGGAAGAAGCGAAGCGCATTCACGGGGAGGGCATTCCGGTGGAGTCGGCGGCCGGCTCGGAGAACCGGATGGCGTTCACGATCCGCGTCCCGGTTGGGGTCATCGCTGCCATTACTCCGTTCAACGTTCCTCTCAATCTGGTATGCCATAAAATTGGTCCGGCTATTGCGGCCGGCAACAGCGTCGTATTGAAGCCGTCGGAGGTTACTCCCGTTGTTTCGCTGTTGTTGGCCGAGCTGTTCGGCGAGGCCGGGCTGCCCAAGGGGCGATTGCAGGTCGTGACCGGCGACGGCGCAGAGATCGGCTCTTGGCTGCTTGAGGATCAGAGGGTGAGCATGTTTTCCTTTACGGGCAGCGTACGCGTCGGAGAAATCATCCGTCAACAAGCGGGCTTGCGCAAAGTCGCGCTGGAGCTCGGAAATAACTCGGCGACGATCGTGCATAAAGACTGCGATTTGGACCAGGCGGCCGAGTTGGTGGCGCTCAAAAGCTTTAATAACTCCGGTCAAGTATGTATTTCCGTCCAGCGCGTTTATGTCCATGAAGAAGTCAAGGAGGCGTTCATCGAGCGGGTGAAGGCGAGAACGAGCAAGCTCATCGTGGGCAATCCGCTGGAGGAAACGACGGACATCGGGCCGATGATCAGTGTAAGGGAAGCGGAAAGAGTGGAAAGCTGGGTACGGGAAGCGGTGGAGCAAGGAGCGGTTCCGGTGCTTGGAGCCAAGCGGGAAGGGGCGTTCTACTATCCGACGATCTTGACTCATGTTCAGCCGGGCATGAAGGTTTGCTCCCAGGAAGTTTTCGGTCCGGTCGTCTCTATCGATACGTACCGGGAGGAGGAGGAAGTCATTGCCAAAGTGAATGACTCGGACTACGGTCTTCAAGCCGGGCTGTTCACCAATGACCTGCGCTTTGCCATGAAGGCGGCCAGAGAAATTGAAGTGGGCGGACTCATCGTTAACGACGCTTCCGCTTACCGTGTAGACCACATGCCTTATGGCGGAGTGAAACGCAGCGGAACCGGCAAAGAAGGGCCGGCCTATGCGATAGAAGAAATGACGGAAGAGCGGCTCATTGTGCTGAATTTATAAAAGAGGAGAGCAGGAAACAAGCTTTCTGCTCAAGATGCGCTTAGAGCGGTTTGGCAAGGAGGCCTAGCACATGGAACAGCTGCGGAAGACGAATGCATTCATGGAGAAGTGGATTTATGTGATCATGCCTCTGATCATGCTGCTCGGCTTGACATCCGGTCAAGGGCTTTCGGCCTGGACGGGATGGACGTCGTTTCTTTTTATGATCCTGACCTTTATTTCATCGATGCAAGCCGATTATCGCAAATTTGTTCTTTTATTCAAAAAACCGGGTTTCCTCGTTTTGTTCATGGCAGGCGTGCATCTGGTTATCCCATGGACCGTTTTTCAGATCAGCGGCCTAGTCTTCCCTTTCCATCCGGATTTGGTTACCGGCGTTACGTTGTCAACGCTGCTTCCCCTTGGCGTGACCTCCATATTTTGGGTCGCCTATAATAAAGCAAGCGTAGAAACCACTTTATCGTTAGTATCGCTGGATACCCTGCTCAGTCCTTTTATCGTTCCTTTGACTTTGTCCGTCGTGCTGGGGTCTCATGTCAGCCTGAATGTGGAAAGCCTTACGATGAATCTGCTGAAGCTCGTGCTCATTCCTACTGTCCTTGGTATGCTTTTTGGCGAATATGTGATGAAAAAAGCGGAGAAGCCGTGGCTCAAGCCCGCTTCTTCGCTCGTTGGCAAAGCCTGTCTTTATATCATCGTCTTGTTGAATGCCGCTTCGATCTCGGAACAGATTGACGCCATCGGTTCTAACGCGGTTCTTTTGGTCGTGACCCTGTTTGTCACCCTGATATTCGGATATCTGGCGAACTTTCTCATCGCCTCTGTGTTTACAGATGACCGAAGCGAAAGGGTGGCGATATCATATTCCGGCGGCGTGAGGAATTATACCGTCGGCGTCGTGCTGGCCGCCGCTTTCTTCAAGCCTATCGTTGCTCTGCCGGTGTTGATTGCTATGCTGCTTCAGCATCCGATGGCGCTGCTGTTTTATTATGTATTTCGTTGGACCAGGCATGAGGCCAAGCTCAAGGAGAGCTCCGGCATGTAAACAGAAAAAACACCTTCGGCTTCGCTGCAATAAGCGAAAGCCGAAGGTGTTTCTGTTAGGAACGTGTCCGATTACTTCTGACCGATGCTCTTGGAATATTCGCGTACGACATCGAATTTCTTGTCGTCGGATTTGACATAGCCGCGGTGCGAGTATACATCGAAAATGATTTTGGCGCCTTCCGGATCTTTGCCGATATCGATGAACGCTTGGGCAATCTTGTCTCTCCAAGCTTGATCCATGTCGTTGCGCACGGTGATCGTATCGTTCGGAATCGGAGCGGTGAAAGCGACGACGCGGGTTTTTTCGAAGACGTCCGGTATATCTTTCTTCACGGTGTTCCGTGCGTCTTGGAAAATTGCGGCAGCGTCGGTTTGACCGTTCAATACGGCTAGTACGCCTTTGTCATGGCCTTTGACTTCAATGCCTTTGACGTCTTTCTCCGGATCCACGCCCGCTTTTTTCATTTCGTTAGCTGGCCATACGAAGCCGGCGGAGGATGTTACGCCCTGCCATGCGATCGATTTGCCTTTCAAGTCTTTCAACTCTTTAATCGGGGAGTCCGCTTTGACGATGATCATCGCTTTGTAGAAGTCTACGAGATCTTTCGTTTCGGCGCCGGTATTATCGTCGATGCCGAAACGCTGCGCTTGCAGCAGCAGGTCGGCCGCTTTCTTCTCGTCATGCGCAAGCACGTAGGCGTTCGGAGGAAGGAAGCCGATATCGACTTGCTTGGACGCCATCGCTTCGATAACCGTGTTGTAGTTCGTCGAAACGGAAACCTTGACCGGAATGCCGAGCTTGTCGCCGAGCAGCTTTTCCAGCGGTTTCGCTTTCGCTTCTAGCGTTTCGGCGCTTTGGGAAGGCACGAATTGAACGCGGAGCTCTTTCGGTTCGAAGCCTTTAGCCGCAGGGGCTTCTTGTTTTTTGTCCGCAGGCGCCGGGGCCTGACCGCCTTGGTTGTTGTCCGTTTTCGTAGCGCAACCGACGGCAAGTCCGGCTGTCAGAATGAGGGACAAGCTAAGGGCAGACATTTTTTTTAGCATAGCAAATTGACCTCCTGTTAATTGTCTTTTAACAAATACACTATACCACAATTTGGGGAGATGGACAGTTAAAAATTTGTTAATATGTCGCATTTGTGTTAATTTTCCTCACATGAAGCTGCATATGGCTCTTTATCCCTGAATTTGTTATAGTGAATTCAAATTCATGACAAATGGAGTTGAACCCCCGCTGTGACCCAGAAGTTGACGATCACCGTGCTGGAAACGAGCGACATTCACGGAAACATTATGCCCATCCAATATGCCAATCATAAGCCCATTGAAACGGGGCTCGCCAAAATCGCAACGTTGATTCGGCAAGAACGCGAGCGCGGCCGCCCGCTGCTGCTCGTGGATAACGGCGATCTGATTCAAGGTACGCCGCTGGCTTATCATCATGCCAAATTGAACGCGAACGAACCGAATCCGATGATTCAATGCCTGAATGAACTCGGGTATGACGCGGCAGTCGTGGGCAATCACGAGTTCAATTACGGCATGGGGCTGCTTCGCAAAGCCGTCGGCGAGTCTTCGTTCCCTTGGTTAAGCGCCAATATTGTGAATGCTTCGGACGAGCAGCCTTTTTTGGGGAAGCCCTACATCATTCGTTCGTTCGAGCATGAGCTGAAGGTCGCCGTACTTGGATTGACCACGCCTTACATCCCGAATTGGGAAAAAGCGGAGCATATCGCCGGCTTGCGATTCCATAAAGCGGTGGAGTCGGCACAGCGCTGGGTGCGGTATTTGCGCGAGGAGGAAGGGGCCGATGTGGTGATCGTGTCGTACCACGGCGGGTTCGAGCGTCATCTGGAATCAGGCGAACCGAGCGAACCGCAAACGGGTGAAAATGAAGGCTACGCGCTGTGCCGCGATGTCGAAGGCATCGATGTGCTGCTGACCGGTCATCAGCACCGGTCCATCTCGCGGACGCGCGTATGCGGCGTGCCGGTCGTACAGCCGGGCAGCGCCGGCGCCTGGCTCGGCAAGGTGACGCTGACGGTAACCCGGCAGCCGGACGGAAGCTGGCGCGTGACGGACGCCTTGTCCGAGCTGCTGTCGCCCGAAGGCGTAGAACCGGATGCGGCGGTGCTGGCGATTACGGAGCCGCACGAGCGTAAGGCGCAAACATGGCTCGATCAACCGATCGGGCGGCTGATCGGAGATATGCGGGTGCACGATCCGATGCGGGTGCGGCTGGAGGAGCACCCGTTGATCGAGTTCATCAACAAGGTGCAGATGGAGCTGTCCGGCGCGAAAATTTCCAATACGGCGCTGTTCGATAACATTTCGCCGGGATTCCCGGAGCATATCACGATGCGCGATATCGTCTCCAACTATATCTATCCGAACACGCTGCAGGTTATCCGCGTGAAGGGACGAGACATTAAGGCTGCGTTGGAGCAATCGGCCGGTTATTTTGCCACTTACAACGGGGAAGGCGACATTCGTGTCAGCCCTGCGTTCAGCGATCCGAAGCCGCAGCACTACAACTACGACATGTGGGAAGGCATCGAGTATAAGCTCAATATATCGCGTCCCGTCGGCTCGCGGGTGGAGGAGCTTCGCTTTGAAGGCCGGCCGCTTGATCCGGAGGCCGACTACGACGTTGTGATGAACAATTACCGTGCGGCGGGCGGCGGCAATTATATGATGTTTCAAGGCAAGCCCGTCGTGAAGGACATCCCGACCGACATGGCTGAACTGCTCGCCGGTTATATTATGGAACGCGGCACGATCGAAGCGACGCTGAATCACAACTGGGAGATCGTATGGGACGGCAAGCCGAAGCGGGATAAGGCCTAAGCGGTATTTCAAACGGTTGGATCAAGCTGTGGCGCTGTCATGGGGTATCGAAGGATTATGAACGAATACGTATCGCGGCCCGCTGTTTGCGGCGTGCGCGTGTGGCGTATCCGGGACAGGGGAGCGGATTAAGCGATGAGGGCAGTCGGGCAGGAAGAGCATGCGGCGGAATTCGAGTTATATCCACTGGGCGAAGCAGCAGTCGTCATCCGGGTAAATCCCGGCCCCTCCCCGACATCGACCGGGTTCGATGCTTCGCGGGCACGGCTGGCGGCATTCGTCCGCCTGCTGGAGAAGGAGCGCCCGCCCGCTATTACGGAATGGGTACAAACGTATGCGACGGTTACTTTGTTCTATGATGTGTGGTCGGTGTACCGGGACGGCTTCCCCCCTGGAACGGCGGAGCCAGTCTACGACACGAGCGAACGGCGGGAGCGTACGCCTTATGAGCAAGTGTGCGCGTGGATTGAGAGGCTGCTTGGCTCCCGGGAGCATCCGGCAGGGGCCGGGGCGGATGCGGTAGGGTGCGGTGCGCGGCAAGCCGGACTCGCGGCGGCGGGTGGGGCAACGGCGGAAGCGGTGGCGCCCGAGGAAGAGGCGATTCCGGCGACGCACGTCGCCCCTGCCGCGGTGGAGATTCCGGTCTGTTTCGCAGACGATCTGGGAGCCGATCTGCGGGAGGTGGCGGATCGGGCCGGTATGTCTCCCGGCGAGGTCATCCGGCTGTTCTGTTCCGCGGATTACGAGGTGCAGTTGATCGGCTTCTTGCCCGGCTTTCCTTATCTCGGGGGGCTGCCCGCGAAGCTGGCGCATCCGCGTAAAGCCGTGCCGCGCCAGAAGGTGCCGGCCGGCTCCGTCGCGATCGGCGGTGTTCAAGCGGGCATCTACCCGATGGAGGCGCCGGGCGGCTGGCAGCTGATCGGCCGGACGCCGTATGCGTTGTTCGACGCGGAGCGGGAGCGGCCGAGCTTGCTGCAAGCGGGGGACCGCGTGCGTTTCGTTCCGGTCGATCGCGCGCAGTACGACGAGCTTGCGCGCGATCCGGCCGCAGGCTGGTTAACGCGGGAGGAGGGACGATCATGAGCGTTGTCGTGTTGGAGCCGGGGCTGCAGACGACCGTACAGGACGCCGGCCGCTTCGGCCTGCGCGGCGTCGGCGTCGTGCCCGGCGGGGCCGCCGATGCGTTCGCGCTGCGTGCCGCGAACGCGCTGGTCGGCAACGCGCCGGGCGAAGCGGCGCTGGAGATGACCTTGACGGGCGCGTCCCTGCGGTTAGAGCAGGATGTGCTCGTCGCTCTGTGCGGCGCGGACATGGACGCGCGCGCAGGCAGTGGGCCGCCGCTCCCGCGGTGGCGGCCCGTGCTTCTGCGCAGCGGCACTGCGCTGCGCATCCGCGCGGCGCGCACCGGCGTGCGCGCCTACCTCGCCGTGGCGGGCGGC
>NZ_BCPS01000104.1:0-77691 GCF_016586185.1 Paenibacillus sp. EPM92 | reverse complement strand
GCTTGCGCCGGGCGCAAGGCCGCGCTACGCCGAGCATCCGGCGGTCCGCGCGGTGCGCGGTCGCGAGGCCGAACGCTTCGAGGCTGTCAGCCTCGAAGCGTTCTTCGCCGCGCCGTACAAGCTGACCCCGCAGTCGGACCGCATGGGCTGCCGACTGGAAGGTCCGCGGCTCGCGCTGCGCGAGTCGCTGGAGATGCGCTCGGAAGCCGCGGTGCCCGGCACCGTCCAAGTGCCGCCGCACGGCCAGCCGATCGCGCTGCTGGCCGATGCGCAGACGACCGGCGGCTATCCGCGGATTGCGCATATCGCCGCCGTGGACTTGCCGCTGCTGGCGCAGACGCGGCCCGGCGCTACGGTGCGCTTCGTCGAGATCACGCATGCCGAGGCGCAGGCCCTCTATATCCGGCAGGAGCTGGAACTTCGCCGGATCGCCGCCGCCGTAAGGATGCGGGCGAACGGATAAAATCGTTATAACAATTTTATCACCTTGTCGGCGGCAGGACGTTTGTGAGTTAATAAAACTTGTAGCCGACCGGGGACCTTCGGGTCCCTCGAATAGAAGCGGCTCATGCGAATAAGACATGGACATGATGGGAAACAATGGGTATAATAGTCCGTGAGCTTGAAACCATATTTGACTTTGAAGAAGGGAGTGACGTGTGATGCGGGTAATGAACACGTGGACCATGATGGCAAGAGGATTTGTAACAAGTGAATAAGCATTTTCTCCATCACCGTCACCTGAACCCCGTCTTTTACAGGAACTGAACATAAGAGGCATTCGGGCACGCATCGGCAGATCGTGTTTTTTTATTTTAATGCCCCTCAGGCCTACGTATCCGGTGTTCCCAAGGCACATTCCTAGGAGGTGTGAAGATGAAAATGCTTATAACTTTCGGTAAGTCAGCCATAACGGCGCGAAAGGAGGCATTCATCGGTGGGGTACAAGAACGGAAAGGACATTTTACCGCCTAACTTGCTGAAGCAGCTGCAGGATTACATCCAGGGCGAGATCATCTACGTTCCGAAGAAGGAGCAAACCCGCGCAGGCTGGGGCGAGAACAACGGCACGCGGCAGACGATCCAGCGCCGGAACCACGAAATATACCGGCTGTATCAGAACGGTTATTCCGTGTCGGAGCTGATCGGCAAATTTCATTTAAGCGAAGACAGCATTCGCAAAATCATCGTCAAAACGCGCGGACTTGCAGCAAGACAATAGCCGGGGGCGCGGGGATCGGGGTCGGCAGGAAACGGGCTGCGCAGCAGAAAACAGACACGCCGCATAACCGGCCCGGCGCGCCAGGCCGCATGGGAAGGCCGCTGCATAGACGAATAGACGTATAGACGCAGAGGACAGACGAATACGCGAACGAAGCCGGAAGTGGATGCTTTTGGCTTTTTTCTTTCCACACTCACCGGCATACGGGGGTGCACACAAAAGGACCATCCGATCGGATGGTTGCAAAGGAGGGCTTCACTTGGAACAGTTACCTATCCGGATCGACCTTAACGGGGATATGGGCGAGAGCTTCGGTATGTATCGGCTCGGACAGGACGACGAGCTCGTCCGGTATGTCACTTCGGCTAATATCGCTTGCGGCTTCCACGCCGGCGACCCCGGCCACATGGTTCGAACGGTCCGGTTGTGCCTGCAAGCGGGCGTATCGATCGGGGCGCATCCGGGCCTGCCGGATTTGCAAGGCTTCGGGCGCCGCAATATGGCGGTCACCCCGCAGGAGGCGTATGAGCTAATCTTGTACCAGGGCGGTGCCCTGCAAGCGATCGCGCGCGCCGAAGGCGGCCGGATGCGGCATGTCAAGCCTCATGGCGCTTTATATAATATGGCGGCGGTGCAGAGGCCGTTAGCGGATGCGATAGCGGAGGCCGTCCTCCGCCTGGATCCGGAGCTGACGCTATTCGGTCTCGCCGGCAGCGAACTGATTCGGGCCGCCGAGTCCAAAGGCCTGCGGACCGCAGCGGAAGCGTTCGCCGATCGCACCTATCGCGCCGACGGGACCCTTACCCCGCGGAGCGAGCCGGATGCGGTCATTCACGATCTCCGTCAGGCGGTGCGGCAGGTGCTCGATATTCTCAAGCGGGGAGAGGTGCTGACGCCCTTGGGCGAAGCGGTCGCCCTGCGCGCAGACACATTCTGCATACATGGCGACGGGCCGGATGCTTTGGAACTGGCACGTACGCTTCGTCAGCAATTGCTGGAGGAAGGCGTATCGGTGCAGGCTCCCTAGAAGCTCCGGCCCGGTAGGCAATTTATGAATTACGCATTAGATCAATTTAATTCCGCTGATCAGGATGATGGTGGCCATGACAGTCCGCAGCGGTTTGGCCGGCACCTTCGCCGACAAGCTGCTGCCAAGCAGTACGCCGGGGACGGAGCCGATGAGCAGGTTGAACGCAAGCATATAATCGATGTTCCCGAAGCCCGCATGCATGATGCCGGCTGCCGAAACGAGCAGGAACGCGTGTACGATATCGGTGCCGACGAGCTCCGCCGCCTTCAAGCGGTAGAAGAACATCATCGCAAGGGCGAACAGCGAGCCCGAGCCGATGGAAGTCAAGCCGACGATAAAGCCTAACAGTATGCCAATCAGGATGGTCACCGCTTTTTTCTCCTGCAGCGACTTCTCCTGAAGCTTGTTTGATTGGTTTGGTGTGAACCAGACCTTCACGATGCTGAGAATAGCGACGATAATCAGTACGATACCTAATGCATGCTTGATGATCGCGTCCTGATAGCCTTGCAGCGGCGGGAAATATTTCAGCAGCAGCACGGCCACTATGGCGCTGGGGACACTGCCCATGGCCAGATGTTTGACCAGCGTCATGTTCACTGTCTTTTGCCGGACGTGTTGAATGCTGCCGAACAGCTTCGTGATCGAGTTGTAGAACAAATCCGTAGCCACCGCAACGGTCGGTTGAATACCCAAAAATACGAGCAAAGGAGTCAGCAAAGCGGCTCCGCCCACGCCGGTCAAGCCGACGAGAAGGCCAACAAGCGCTCCCATCAAAACAATATTAAGTTCCATGATTATCTCCACCTCAAGCGATCTTGTCGGTCACTCACATTATAATTCCTAGTTAACCTATATGCAATTGTTTTTTTCTCAGGATTGATGCGTCAATTGCAAGAGATGAACGTTTACCGGTTCCGCTGCGCGTATCGCGTATTGATGAATGAAAAAAACGCCGCTTCGCGTCGAAGGGCGTTTTCGTACCAATCGGGACGCGCTGTCGGATACCGGTTCCATCCGTTATTGTATTGGCTGTCCGGACGCTTTGCGAAGCTCGTTGGCCAGACGGTTAAATTCGCGGCGCGCTTCCTCCGACTCGGTACAGTAGTAGGCGGCGGACAAAAATCGGATGATTTTGTTCGCGTCCTCAGGACTGAGCATGAGATTCCCTCCCTTCCCGGCGGGTGCCGAGTTTATGCTCAATATATTCGGCAGCCCTTCGGCAGGTTCCCTGCCCAGGATCGTCCCCTTCTCATGGGAAATCGGTTGAATGAATATGATATAGTAAAGAAGCGATGGCGCAAGGTCTGAAAGGAGTGGGCGTCTTGATCCCGGTGTTTGTCTATGGAACGTTGTTGGTCGGGGAAGCGAACCATCATGTCGTTGCACCTTATGTAGAGTCCGTACGGCCGGGGGTCGTGCGGGGCAAGCTGTACGATGCCGGCGCTTATCCGGCCATGGTGCTTTCCGGGTCGGACGGCTCCCGCATGGTGGAAGGCGAGTGGCTCGTCGTGATGCCGGAAGGACTCCGTCATATGGATGCATTGGAGGAATATGAGGGTCCTGGCGGGACCAATGATTACGAGCGGATCTGGATTCGTGACGGCAATTGCGAAGAACGTGAAGGCTGGGTGTATGTATGGACGCATTCACGGGGGTGTCCGCTTATTGAAAGCGGCTCATGGCGGCGTCATCTCGGCCACAGCCGGCACTTAGCGACCCATAACCCATGATTCCAACGTTCTTGCGGTATTTAAACCCGTAAGGAATAGGGTCTCCAATCGTCTTTTTCCGATTTCTTCATGATTTCGTTGAAACGCATGATGATGGCATTGGCGTCTTCCTCGCCGATTATGCCGGTCAACTGTTCGAAAGACAGGTTGTCCTTGTAGAGCTTGCGGGTGACCATGCTGCCCTTGTACCACGCTTCGGTTAAGGCGAACGTGCCTTCCTTCTTCAACCAAACCTCATGGTAATACTGGTTCTCCTTGTTTTGCTCTTGAAGGCCCAAGTAATAAGCCAACATCGGGATACGCGGATCCGACAGTCGCTGGCTGATTACGGAACCCGAAGAAACAGGCTGCCCGAAGGTTACATATCGGGATACTTTCCGAATTAAATACTCGATGGAACTCATTATGCTCATCCCCTCAAATAGGATGTACTTCCTATTTCGTCCAAAATTTTTATTAAATTTTCTTTATAAACATAATATCATAGTCCTTCGGGCATATGAATCATACTTTTGGCATATATGTGACGGCTATTTCTTTCGTTTTCCCTCCAATAAAAATCCGGTTCATGTTATAATGAACGCAATCGAGATGGACGATTTTTGGGAGCGGATGAGTTGCTATGGCCAACTATAAAATTTTACTCGCGGACGACGAAGCGGCGCTGCGCTTTTTGTTAACGGAAACGTTGGCCGACGAAGGGTACGTCATTACGGAAACGGCCGACGGTAAGGAAGCGGCCGAACGGCTGCAGGAAGCCGTATTCGATTTGGTCATTTTGGACTATATGATGCCAGAGCGAACCGGAGTCGAAGTTTGCGAATGGCTGCGAAGCCATGACAATCCGAACCGTCACGCGCCCGTTATTTTACTGACCGCCAAAGCTTTGGAGAAAGACCGGGAGCGGGCCAAGGCGGCCGGCGCGACCCGATATATCGTAAAGCCGTTCAGTCCGCTGCAGCTGCTGGATACCGTGGAAGAACTGATTCGGGCGGGGGCGAACGAATAAATCCTTTCCTTGCATACATACCTCGTTAAAGAACGGAAGTGAATTCGTGCGGTGGCATCGGGTAATGACAGAATCGGCAGAGAACAACGACTTTTAAAAGAAGGAAAGAAAAAATATATTGCCGAGCTGGGCAAGCAATTGATTCAGCTGCGAGAAGGCTGCGGCTTGACCGAGCCGGAATCGCCGCTTGAGACGGCAAAGCACATTTACCGCATTGTCCATACGCTTAAAGGAAGCGCGCCGATGTTCGAATTTGTCCGCATCGGCAGCGTTGCGCAGCGTCTGGTCGAGCTGTGGGAGTGGACGCAGCGCGAGAAGGCGGAGGCTTCCGGCCCGATGACAGCTCTGCCGTTCGGTCGCTGCGCGGAGCAGTCGCAACCGCTTCTTCGCGAGCTGGAACTCGAGCTCGAAGTTTACAAGCGGGAACTGGAGCTGGACGAGCAGCAGGAGCAGGTGAACAGTTCCTTTCTGCAGCCGAACGGAGAACGTCTTCTGATCCTTGACGACGACGAGGTGCTCCGTTCGTACTTGGTTCGCCGCTTGCGGATGGACGGTTACGAGGTGGATGAAGCGGCGGACGTTGCTACTGCGATGAAGCTGCTTCGGGAGAATTCGTACCATTTGATTACGCTCGATCTGATGATGCATCCGGACAGCGGGTATGAGCTGTTCGAATTTCTGAAGAACGACCCGACATTGAAGTGGCTGCCGCTTATCGTCTTATCCGGCCGGAACGATGTCAACGACAAGGTGCGCTGCTTTTATCTGGGTGCCGACGATTATGTCACGAAGCCTTTTCAATACGAAGAGCTGGGTGCCCGGATCTACAGCCTGCTGAGCCGGACCAAGACGTTCGAGCAGATGGCTTTTCGCGATCCGCTGACAGGCGTGTATAACCGGCGGTTTTTCGATCATCAAATTCAAGTCGAGCTGGAGCGCATTGCCCGTTATCCGGCCCCGATCTCGCTCGCGTTTATCGATATCGACGGGTTCAAATCGATTAACGATACGTACGGTCATCGTGTCGGCGACCAGGTGCTGCAAGGTTTGGCGCATCTGCTGCAAAATAACTTGCGGGCTACGGATATGCTGGCTCGTTTCGGAGGCGAGGAGTTCATCCTTGTGCTGCCGAATACGACCGGACCGGATGCGAAGAAAGCGATTGACGACATTCTCCGGCAGGCGCACCACGGACCGGTTGCCCAGAACGAAGGACAAGCGTTCCACATCACATTCTCGGCCGGTATTGCCGAATGGAGCGCCGGTATGTCCGTCAAGGATTGGATCGGGCTTGCAGACGGGGCGATGTATGAAGCCAAGCAAGGAGGCCGTAACCGTACCATCCTGTACGCGGGTACTCCGCCGGGCGAAGCGGCAGGCGCGCAAGTCGCGAGCCCCGGTTCCCGTAAGACGGTGATGATCGCCGACGACGATAACATCCTGCGTTCGATCCTGATCGCGAAGCTCAAACATTTACCCGTCGATTTTCGCGAAGCGGCGAACGGGGAGGAAGCGTATCAATCGCTGCTGCGAAGGCCGGTGGATCTGTGTATTTTGGACGGCGTCATGCCACAGTTGAACGGTTTCGAAATGCTTGCCCGGATGAAAGAGCAGGGGAACCGTCCTGAAGAGATGAAGGTGCTCGTGCTGTCGGGAAGGAGCCGGGAAGAAGATATTAGCCTGGGGCTGAAGCTGGGTGCCGACGCCTACATGCACAAGCCGTTCTCGATGGTGGAGCTGGAGCTGCGGGTTAAAGAAATGCTGAACTTATCCTAAATGATCGAAAGACCGTGTGCGTTTGTTCTCAGAACGTTCACGGTCTTTGCATTTTCTTCACTTATGCCGCATGATAAAATGCCGATATACAGGATAAAGGGCTTAGTTTCATAGGACCGAAAGAACGAAAAAGGATGTGTCGAATATGTCCAAACCGCTCGATATGCTCACGATTAAAAATCGAATGACTTTGCCAGTTACCTTGGGCACGTATTTGTTAGCGCTGCTTACCCATGTTTTATTCCGTTGGGTAGAGGTGCTTCACACGCACCACGGCGTCGATCTCGCCCATTATGCGCTCGTCCTGAACGGATTGCTGGTCGCCCCCGTTCTGTTCCTGGCGGCCGGCGCGGTTTTATTTGCGATGGGACGTCAGCGCTACGTGCCGGTAGCCAACGCACTCGCGATGACGTTCTCGAGCGTGTCGATGATTTTCGTAGCCGGAGGCATGGTGGAGTTTTTCTTCTCGGTCTTTATGGTCATCGCTTTGATGGCGTTCTATGAAAGCACCGCGCTCATCTGGATGATGACGGCGGTATTCGCCCTGCAGTATGTATCGGCTTACGTATTTTATCCGGCGCTCGTCTTCGGCTCGGAAGGGTATGGGTGGATCCTGCTGGCCGTCGACCTGGTCTTCCTGCTGCTGACGGCGGGCACGACCATCTGGCAAATTTCCAAGAAGAAAGTGACTGTTGACCTGCTGGAGGCCGACAAGGCACAGAAGCTTCAGCTGCTGCTTCGGACACTTGAGCGGCTGAACGCCAGCTCGGGTCAGCTGGTTCAATATGTGGAGCATTTGAACGGCAACGCGGACCGTACATTGGCGGAAAACCGCAGCATCACAGACGCGATGGAGCGGATGGCAGCGGCCACCGAAGAGCAGGCGCACAACAGTAAGGACAGCGCTCGCGCGATGGAGGAAATGGCGATTGGCGTGCAGCGGGTGGCGGAATCGTCCGGTACGGTGACCGAAGCGTCGCTCGGCATGGTACGCGAGGCGGAGAAGGGAAGCAGCACGATCGAGCATGCGGTGCGGCAGTTAGATTCGCTGAGGCACACTTCGCAGGAGGTGTCCGCCGAACTGGAGCGATTGGAGCGGCAATCGATGCAAATCGGCGAAATTGCGACGCTCATTTCGGGGATCGCGTCGCAGACGAATTTGCTGGCGTTGAACGCGGCTATTGAAGCGGCGCGCGCCGGTGAGCACGGCAGCGGCTTTGCCGTCGTCGCACACGAGGTTCGCAAGCTGGCCGAACAATCCGAATTGTCGGCCGGGCAGATCAAGACGTTGATCGAGGAGATTCAAGAAGCGACGACTTCAGCCGTGCGCGTGATGAGCTTGGGTTCGGTGGAGGTGGAGACGAGCCATAGCGCTGTGAACGAGGCCGGGGAAGTCTTTAAGCTGATCGTCGAAGAATCGCGCAAAGTATGCGATCAAATTCAAGAAATCTCTGCAACGGCTGAGCAAATGTCGGCGGGAACGGAGGAAGTGTCGGCCTCGCTGAACGAAGTGGCGCGGCTTTCCGAAGATCATGCTTCGGGCGTCCAGAAGGTGCTCCTCTCGTCGCAGCATCAGTTGAAAGCAATGGAGTCCATCACGACCGCGACGGAGGGATTGAACCGGCTGGCGCATGAATTGGAGGCCGTCTGCAGCGGATTGAAGGATGAGGCGTTCCGAAACGAAAAGCGGTAGTCGTCGCTGACGCAAGCAGGGCACTGCGTCAAGGCCGTCTGGATCAAGCGTCCGCTCGAATCGGGGAATCGAGGTACAGTGGCGCTTGATTTGGCCGATTGGGGTAGAAGTAAGGTTCGTTAACAAAATAAGAAGCCTTCCATGTTCGACAAGGAAGGCTTCTTATTTTTGACATTAGAACGGCCCAGAACACGGCAACTTCTCAACAGTAGCCGAACGCAGGTACTTATCCTTATCAGCGGACAATCCTGATACCCAATTTCCGCTTATAGATCGTCCCAGTTCAGATTCGACGATTTGCTGTAGTTTGTTACCTTTTGCTCGAAGAAGTCGGTCTTCATGCTGTTCATGTTGCTGAAGCTTTCGACCCATTTCATCGGATGTTCGACGACCTCCGGATATAAAATGTCCAGTCCCAGCTTGCGCAGACGTTCGTTGGAAAGGTACTTGATATACTGATCCAAAATTTCGTTGCTCAGGCCGTTGATTTTGTTGTCGGTGATGTATTGGCCCCATTCGATTTCGTGTTGAACGGCGGTCCGCATCATGTTGCGCAGGTCCTCGACCAGCTCGTCGGTAAATATCTCCGGATTTTCTTTGCGTATTTCCCGGAAAATATTCTGGAACAGCGCCAGGTGCGTCAGCTCGTCCCGCTGGATGTACTTGATCTCGGAAACGGTGCCAAGCATCTTGCCTTGGCGTCCAAGGGCGTAGAAGAAGCTGAACCCGCTGTAAAAGTACAAGCCTTCGAGAATGTAGTTGGCCATGATCGTGCGCATCAGGTTGTCCGTAGTCGGATTCTCGATAAACCGCTCATACAGGTCGGTAATGAACCGGTTGCGGCGTGCCAAATGTTTATCCTCGCGCCACTGGTTGTAAATGTCGTCACGCACTTCTGCGGAGCAGACGCTGTCCAGGATGTAGGAGTAGCTTTGGCTGTGTACCGCTTCCTGGAACGTCTGCACGGTCAGGCACAGGTTCACCTCGGGCGCGGTAATGTATTCGTTGATGTTAGGCAAATTGGCCGTTTGCAGCGAATCGAGGAAGATCAGGAAGCTGATAATTTTATCATAGCTTTGCCGTTCCGCGGGAGATAGAAATTTATAATCCTTCGCATCCTGGGCGAGCGGAATTTCCTCCGGAATCCAGAAGTTGTTCATCATCGTCCGGTACATCTTCGTCGCCCAGTCGTATTTAACGTTATTCAGCTCGATCAGGTTCGTCGTATTGCCGCCAATCATGCGGCGTTTGCCCCAGTCCCGGTCGCCGTTCTCGTTAAAGAGCTTTTTCTTCTGCAAATCCATGGCTATCAAACCCTCCCATTGTATTACGCTCTGTCACCTTACTAAGCCTATCTATGCTTAACCATGCAAACAGGGGCAAAGCCCCTGTCTAGCATTTCATATCCTGATGGTTCGTATGCACGATTCCGGCTTGCTTATGCGCTGCAGCTGACGCAATCTTCGACTTCCAAGCTTTTGTTGCGGACGTAATAGACGGTTTTCAGGCCGTTCTCCCAAGCCGCCATGTACAGCTCGAGGAATTCGCGCGCCGACAGCTCGGGCGTGATGTACAGGTTGAACGATTGCGATTGATCGATATGCCGTTGACGTGCGCCTGCAGCCTTGATGCTCCACAACTGGTCGATTCGATGGGCTTCCTTATAGTACCACATCGTTTCCTGCGACAAATTCGGCGCCGTTTGCGGAATGACCGCATTTTTCTTCTCTTCCACGAAAAATTTGTTGAAGATCGGATCAATGCCCGCCGTCGATCCGGCGATGAGCGATGTCGACGCCGTAGGGGCGATCGCGAACATCCAGCCGTTGCGGACGCCGTATTTCGCAACTTCCTCTTTTAACGCCAGCCATTCCGGGCTGTTGTAGCCTCTGGACTCGAAGTAAGCGCCGGATTGCCATTCGCTGCCTTCGAAGGCCGGGTAGGTGCCCTTCTCCTTCGCAATTTCCATCGATGCTTTAATGGCGTAGTAGTTCATCCACTCGTACACTTCGTCGGCTTTCGCCACATGCTCGTCGGACTCCCAGTTGATTTTCAGCTGCGCCAGCATTTGGTGGTAGCCGCTGGAGCCGAGGCCGACGGCACGGTATTTCTTATTCGTAATTTCCGCTTGCGGAATCGGGTAGTAGTTCAAGTCGATGACGTTGTCCATCATGCGCATTTGCGTCGTAACGACGCGCTCGATATCTTCCTTCGTGTACACACGTCCCAAGTTGGTGGAGGACAGGTTGCACACCACGAAATCGCCGGATTTCACTTGCGAAGTGATAATGCCGTCTTCATGCGTCGTCTGGATGATCTCGGTCGGGCTCATGTTTTGGCAAATTTCCGTGCACAGGTTGGAGCAGTAGATCATGCCTTTATGCTTGTTCGGGTTGGCTCGATTCACGGTGTCGCGGAAAAAGATGAACGGCGTTCCGGTTTCGAACGAGCTCGTCAAAATACGCTTCATAATATCGATCGCCGGGATTTCATCCCTGGATATCTTCTCGTCGTTCACGCACTCGAGGTAGCGTTCTTCCCACTGCTCGCCGTACGAATCCTCGAGCGAGTAGCCTTTGTTTTTGCGCACTTCGTGCGGATCGAACAAATACCAGGAGCCGCGCTCCTGTACCGTCTTCATGAACAAGTCGGGGATACAAACGCCCGGGAAAATATCGTGCGCCTTCATCCGATCGTCGCCGTTGTTCGTCTTCAGGTTCAAGAAGTCGAGAATGTCTTTATGCCATACGTCGAGGTATACCGCAACGGCTCCGGAGCGGACGCCGAGTTGGTCGACGGCGACGGCGGTGTTGTTGTAGTTTTTAATCCACGGCACGACGCCGCCGGCGACACCCTTGTATCCGCGGATGTTGGAGCCGCGGCTGCGCACCTTCCCGACGTATATCCCCATGCCGCCGCCATGCTTCGACACTTGCGCGAAGCTTTGGTCGACATTGTATATGCCCCATAGGTTGTCCGGCACGGTGTCGATGAAGCAGCTGGACAATTGATGCAGCGGCTTGCGCGCGTTCGCAAGCGTCGGCGTCGCCACGGTCATCTCAAGGCTGCTGAGCACGTCGTAGAACTGCTTCGCCCAGCGCAGCTTGTCCGATTCCTTCATGGCCAGATGCATCGCTACTCCCATGAACAGCTCTTGCGGCAGCTCAAGCACTTCCTTGTCCAAGCCGCGGATCAGGTAGCGGTCGGACAACGTTTTGAGTCCGATATAGTTGAGCAGGTAATCTCGCTCCGGCTTGATGTAAGCGCCGAGCTCGTTGATTTCGTCGCGCGTGTAGTGCTCGAGGATATAAGTACCGTACAGGCCCAAATCGGTCAAGTATGTAACCAAGGAATACAGGTCGCCGTAACCGAAGTGACCGTATTTGCGGTTCAAGCGAGCTTCTTTATACAGGTCGTAGGCGAGCAGCTTGGCGGCCACGTACTGCCAGTTCGGCTGTTCCACGCTAGTTTTCTCAACAGCCACTTGAATGAGCAGTCGTTGAATTTCTTTCGTCGTAATGCCGTTTCGGAATAAAGGAAGGAGCGCCGTCTCAAGCTCGAGCGGATCGCACTCCGGGTAAGTTTCGCAAGCGAAATCAATGACCTTTTTCATCTTGGCGAACACGAGTTCTTCTTTCGTGCCGTCGCGTTTTACGATAATCATAAATCCAGCTCCTCTAAACGTAAAATGGTAGGGCGGGTCAAACGGCAAGGCGAATAAAAAGCACGCCGCAGCCGATTTGCTCGGCGGCAGCATGCCAGTGCATCATCTCGATGTTGTCGATCTCTTGTTGAATTACGTCGAATTTCGCGGAATTCCGTGTGTGAAGATTTCCGGAGAAAATTTCGATTTTGTTAAATTCCACACAATATATCGTGGTGTTTGGTTATTCGCCCCACAATATATAGTTGTTCCGTTTGGGCGATAAGATGAATTTACATGATTGCACGTCGTTCTGTCAATCTCTTATTTCGCTGGAATTTGTCTATTCATAGAACTGCTTTGGAAGTTAACGCGGATTTGGTTTAGCTTACACGTTTATGCTACATTTAAGGTTGGGAACACAAGCGCCAGGTTATCGGGCGTGCGTTGCCCGGGCAGAGGAGGAATGATGTTGAAGCGATTATTTTACTATATAGGCCTTGTAGCGATCTTATTGCTCAGCTTTATGCCGGCGCAGCCGGTCAGCGCGCATGCAGGTCTCGTCCAGGCGGTACCGGATGCGAACAGCGAGCTGCGGGAGTCCCCGGCTGCCGTCGCACTAACCTTTAATGAACGGCTGGAGGAAGGACTCTATTATTTACGCGTCTATGATTCTAACAAGCGGAGGGTGACGGAACAGCCCGCCGTTTTGAACGAAGCGCACACCGTATTGACGCTGCAGCTGCCGCCGCTGGAGAAGGGGACCTATTTAACGACGTACCACGTGATCTCCGCAGACGGGCACCCGGTTGAGGGCAGCTATTTGTTCGCCGTCGGACAAACCCTGGATACGCCGTCCGGCACGCAGCCCGATGCTTCGATGGAACACATGCACCGCCGTGACGGTCTGCTGGACGCTTTCGGCACGAAAGACGTGCTGCAGTACGCGGCCCGTATTGCCTTTTATATGACGATGCTGGCGCTGACCGGCTGGCTGATGTGGATGCGCTGGTTCGGGGTCGACCGTCCGGATGACCTTCGTCTTTCCTTAAAAAGAATCGCAGTCGGCTTGCAGCAAACGTACACGATCGTTTACATCTTATTTATGGGCGCGCATTTGGGCGATTTGATCGGGGACGGCGGAACGGACAGTCTCGTTCGGCTGTTTACGCAAACGACGATTGGCTACGCTTGGCTCGGCGGCCTGCTGCTGGCCCTGCTTTCATTCGTATGCCTGTACCACCGGGCATGGCTCGATTATGCGTGGGTGGCGCTCGTTTGGTTTGCCAAAAGCTTGCTCGGCCATGCCGCCGCGTTCGAGCCTCGAGGACAGACGCTGCTCCTCGATTGGCTTCACTTGGGAGCCGCTTCCGTATGGGTCGGCGGTTTGGTCATGCTTCTTTACTTCGCTAGTGCGAAGAAAGAAGCGTTTCGGGTATTTCTGCCGATGTTTTCTTCCGCGGCGCTCTGGAGCGTTTTGCTGCTCGTCGTATCGGGCGCGATGTCCGTATTCATTTTCTTGCCGGACATCAGCTACGTCCTGGAGACGAGCTGGGGGTTATGGCTGCTCGCCAAAACCGCCCTCGTCCTGCTTGTTGTCTTGACAGCGGCCGTTATTCGCCGCCTATTCAAGCGCAAACGCGAGCGCACGCTGGGGGTTCTCGTGCGAATTGACGCTGGTCTTATGGCTTGCATTGTTGTCATCGTCGGCATCTTCACGTATATGACTCCGCTGCCGCCCAATGAGCCGCTGCGCTGGCATGTGATGGGCGAGAAGCAGCATATGACGGCGCAAATTAGCCCGAATGCGCCGGGCGTGAACGATTTTACGGTGAAGGTATGGCTGCCGGAGAAGCTGGGGGAGCCGAAGCAGGTGCTGATGAAGCTGCATGCCAAGGAAATGCCGGACGTTGCCCCGTTTCAGGTGCCGCTGGAACCGGTGGAGGATAATAGTGTCGAAGAATCTTTCGGGATGAAACGATACACCTATAAGGCACGGGGGGCGTATCTCCCGTATGCGGGGACATGGCAGCTGGAAGTGCGTGTCATGGATTCCAACGATGATGAAACGGTATATCACAATGAAATCCGGATCTATTGAACCAAACGGATTTCGACATAATTCTGCCTTCTGCCCTCGGTTTTCCAGCCTTTAGATAGGACTTATAGACCAAAAATATCTTGTCCTTTCGAACTAGGAACATTACAATAGGTTATATACCTTTAAGAAGAGGAAGCAGAGGCTTGTCATGGTACAAATGCACAATACTTCGGATACGAATCCGAGGCGGGAGACGAAGTGGCACGAACATTTCATCTTTCTGCGATTGTGGTTCATTCTAGTCGGAACTGAAATCGTTCTGCTTTCCTTGAAGGAAGTTATCGGCTGGACGAACGATTCATTGGATTACATCCGGTTAGCTGCAATTTCGCTTGTCGCCGCTCCGGTTCTTTACACAACCATGAAGCGTATTCGTTCCAGCCGTCTTTTGAATATGGTGCTGGTCATCGTCGGTTGTATGATGGCGTTGGACCTCTTAGAAATGATGTTACGTTTGTTTGTCATGAGAGAGAGAAAGTGGTCCGGGGATCTGTTCGATATGGTGTTTCTCTTGCTTGTGACAGGACCTTTGTTATACGCGGTCGCCGGCGAAATTCGCCAACGTGAAAAAACGGTCCGTCAGCTTACCTATTTGGCCTATCACGATCAACTGACCGGGCTACCTAACCGTCAAATGTTTCTACAGTCGCTGTCGCTAGCCATCGAGGCTGCCCGAACGTCCAACCGGCATCTGTCGGTCATGCTGATCGATTTGGACCGCTTCAAGCATGTGAATGAGACGTTCGGTCATGCTTTCGGCGATTTGCTGCTGATTGAAGCTGCGGAACGCTTGAAAGTCGGCCTGCGAGCGGGAGATGTCGTTTCCCGGCAAGGCGGCGATGAGTTCACCGTGCTTGTTGAAGATACTGTGCTAGCCGGCGATGCGGAGAAGGTCGCGCAAAAAATCATCGGCCTGCTGAACCAACCGTTCTCGATGGAAGGACATGTGCTTCGCGTCGGCTGCAGCATCGGGATCGCCATGTACCCGCAGGACGGCGAAGATGCGATCACGCTGATGAAGAATGCCGATGCCGCGCTGTATCGCGCGAAGGACGGCGGCAAGAACGGCTATCAGTTCTATCAAGAGGAAATGAACGACACCGTCATCCAGAAGCTGGTGATGGAGGAGTGGCTTAACCAGGCGCTGGAAAAGGAAGAGTTTGTGCTGTACTACCAGCCGCAGGTCGATATTTTCAGCAGCCGAATTAACGGAATGGAAGCGCTGCTACGCTGGAATCATCCGCGTCTGGGCTTCATTTCTCCCAGTGAGTTCATTCCGCTTGCGGAAGAAACCGGCCTAATCCTTCCCATCGGGGAGTGGGTATTGCGCACGGCCTGCAAGCAAAACAAAGCCTGGCAGCTTGCCGGCTTTACTCCATTGAAGATGGCGGTCAATATCTCGCCGCTCCAATTCCATCAGCAGAACTTCGTCGATATCGTGCTAAGGGCGCTCCAAGACAGCGGGTTGGAACCGCATTATTTGGAGCTTGAAGTTACTGAAAGCATTGCGATGTATCACGTCGATCGGGTTATCGAAAAGCTGCAAACGCTGCGGGAATTAGGCGTACATATATCCATGGACGACTTCGGCACGGGCTATTCGTCGCTGAGCTACTTAAAGAAATTCCCGATCAACAAGCTGAAGATCGCGCAGCAGTTTGTCCGCGACATTACGGACGACCCCGACGATGCCGCCATCGTGCAAGCGATTATGGCGATGGCTCACAGCTTGAAGCTGAACGTCATTGCCGAAGGCGTGGAGACGGAGGAGCAGCTTTCGTTCCTTCTGGATGTCAAGTGCCGCGAGATCCAGGGTTTTATCTACTCAAGGCCGATTCCGGCAATGGAGTTTACGAATTTACTGCAGCGGGTATCGAGCAGTGGTGGAGCTGCTGTATGAAGGAGAGAGGATGCGGCATTGCTTTTGCTGAGCTCAAGCCTCTTGTTTATTAACCACAGTCCCAGGAAGCAAAGAAATAAGACCGCTCACATTTATTAAGATGTGAAGCGGTTTTTTGGCATGGATGTACTTACCTAAAAAAGTGAGTCTGCCTGAGGACGTCCAACTTGTCGTCTCCGGTTCATGAAAGGCACGTATTCCTTCCGTGTGAAACAAAAACTCCCGTCTCCACAAACGGTGGCCGAACGGGAGTATGTGTCGGAAGGAGCTATTTCTTCCAATTTTGCGGATGCCCTTCGCCGACATAGTCGGCCGCAGCGGCATTAGCTCTCACTTGCTCGGGGCTTTTGCAGCCTGGGATGACGGCGGTGACGGCCGGATGCTTCAAGCACCAAGCGAGCGCCCACGTCGACATGTCCAGGCCGGCCGGTACTTCGTTACGGCGGATTTGTTCGACTTCCTCGAGCTTGAGGCGCGTTTGCTCCGCCTCATGACGAGAGCGCACGTCATTGGCGGCGAATACAGCGCCGGGCTTGTACTTGCCGCTCAAGTAACCGCTGGCTAGCGGCACGCGCGCCAGTACGCCCAGCTGCTGCGATTCGCATGAAGGGAAGACGCGCTCCTCTGGCTTGCGGTCGAGCCGGTTGTACACGACTTGAATCACTTCCGAGCCTACCCGGGAAGACGCTTCGACCTGATGTAAATTATCGTTGCTGGCGATCGACGTCCCTAGGTGGCGGATTTTCCCGGCCTGCACCTGCTTGTTCAGCATCGTCCAGAGCGCTTCGTTGTCGAACACCTCGTTCGTTCCGGAATGGAACTGGTAGATGTCGATGTAATCGGTCTGCAGCGCCTTCAACGACGCATCGAGCTGCGCCAGCACTTCGTCCGCCGACCATACCTGCGAACGGGTGAAATTCTCATGGAAGTGATGGCCGAACTTCGTCGCGATCACCCAATCCTCGCGCCGGCTGCGAGCGATGTACTGGCCGATCAGCTTCTCCGATGTATGATCGCCGTAGCATTCGGCCGTATCGATCAGGTTGATGCCGCATTCGCGCGCTTCATCGAGAATGGCGTCCGCCTCGCTTTGCGTGTAGGGCTTACCCCATTCACCGCCGAGCTGCCAAGTGCCGACGCCGATGACGGACACCTTCAGGTTTGTTTTGCCTAGTACCCGGTACTTCATAAATCGATTCCTCCTTGGAATGGATTGGAAAATGATATATGTAAATCATATCGGTTTCCGGACGGGAGTTCAAATGTTAGCGTTTTCGCAGAGTTCCCTCTGCTTCAGCAGTTCCATCTAGACAAATGGCCCCACAGCGCGTATAATGTGAACTAGCTGTTTCACCCGCGGGTGTAGTTCAATGGCAGAACTCCAGCTTCCCAAGCTGGTGGCGTGGGTTCGATTCCCATCACCCGCTTACCGAGAAAACCCTTGTAGATCAAGGGTTTTTTCTTTTTTTCAATACTAGTTTTTTTCAGCTAGTTACCTTTTGTTGACGGATTGTTGACGAAAGTTTTTTGAGGGGTCAAATTTATCTAATTTTGCAGCAGTTTCTTTACTGATTTTTTTTGTAACGTGGGCGTATAAATCGGCAGTAGTGGAATATTTTGCATGGCCTAGGCGTTCTTGAACAATTTTTAAATCGGTGTTGGCTTCTATAAGTAAAGTTGCTGCGGTGTGCCGTAAGTCGTGTAAGCGGAGTTTAGGGAGCCCGTGACGTGCCACAAATTTACGCCATGTGTGTGAAGGAGTGTTGTGATAAAACGGTAATCCTTCTCCACCATGAAATACATACTGTCGCTCACCGCCTTGCCACAAGTCACCAATCTTCATTCTTTCCTCTAACCAAGTAAAACGAAAGCGGCAAAGGTCTTCAATGAACCATCCTGGCATATCTACAATACGCTCTGAATCAGCTGTTTTAGGTGCTTTCTCAAAAGCTTGCCCGTCTTGAGTGAGCGAAATTGATTTTCTAATACATATTGTACTATTTTCAAAATCAAACATCGGCCCACTCAAGGGCAACTAGTTCCCCACGACGAAATCCCCCGAGCATAGCTCCAAGGAAAAACAATTTCCACTTTGTTGGTTCGTCTAATAAAGCCGTGATTACTCTCTGTGCTTCAACCACGTCATAAAAGGAGGTTTCTTTTTATCAACTTTTGGTGGCGTAGCCCCCTCAACAGGGTTCTTTGGGATCACCTGCCATTTAACGGCTTGATTAAACACGCTCTTTAAAACTTTATAAATATATAACTTGGTGCTCCCTGATAATTCTGTCTTGTCCAAATCATCAAAAAAAGTAACGACGTGTAAAGTCCTGATTTCGTGCAATAGACGATGACCAAAAATTGGGAATAAGGATCGCTCTAAATGGTCGAGATAATTTCGTGCTGTTAATGGCGACATAGATTTTGACATATATTTTGGAACAATGAGATTCAGCTTTATCCTTACAGTACAAGGGGTTAAAACGACAAAAATGAACTGAAATTAACTTAATGAGTATTACGGGCGATTCTACCCCACCTTTATATATTTAGCCATACCTAGTGATTTTTAAAAGGTAAAGTTTCTGTTTGTTAAAGAAATCTTAATATTGACCGAAACAATTACTAGGTAGGTTTTTCCTTAATTCTGTCGAAATGGTAATCTTGAATATTCATAACTATATAGGGGTGGAGTCGGATGAAGAAAAAGTTATTACTGACAACTGGCCTATCGGCTTTGGTAGCCACATCAGTTTATGTAGGTGCTTTCGCTGCCTCAAATCTACAAGAAATACAAGCGTATTTAAACATGGGTATAAAATTTAAATTAAACGGTAAGGCATGGCAGGCGCAGGATGAAGCGGGGAATGTAATTAATCCGATTACTTACAATGGCACGACATATTTGCCTGCTCGTGCAGTAGGGGAAGCCTTTGGCGTAAAGGTGGGCTGGGACGCTGAAAACAATACTGTATTACTTGGGGAAAATGGGACAACAGAAACAATCGTGAAAGGAAGTTCCCGAAGTAATCCTGCTGTTAAGGGGGATTTGCTTACGTTCAAAGTTAAAAATTTTGCTGATGACTACGAGGGAACCTTAAAAGTTCACGAAGTAATTCGCGGCGAACAAGCAGGGAAAATGTTAAAGGAAGCTAACCAGTTTAACGAGGAAGCGAAAGAAAGCTCTGAGTATATTCTTGCAAAAATAGAAGTGAAAATAACGAAGAACGCAAAAGATGGTGCTCAAGTAAGCATAAACAATGCATTATTTGATGCAGTTTCTGGTGAGGGCCGAGACTATGAGCACGTCTTTGCTGTTACCCCTAGTCCAGAGATTTCAACAAAGCTTTATACTAACGCATCGCATACAGGATGGGCTGTATTTCAAGTGGATAAAGCCGATAAAAACCCGGTACTAACCTTTGCACGGAATTATGATGGTACTGGTGGGGTATGGGTTAAATTACAGTAATTTAGTGTCAAGTTGATACTAACATTGAAATATCAAAAAACCAAAAAGACTACCATCCAAAGGTAGTCTTTTTGGTCTTAAGGGATATATGCGGGAGCGCAGGTAAAAGCCACAGCTTTTCTGAATTTACAATAGCATCCTCTATTCTAGAGATACCCAAGCGTTGGAAGTCTCAATTCTTTGATAAGTAAATAATGTGGAAACATAATTCGCTTGAAACATCCTAAAAGTATAGCGTGTTTAATAAATAGATAATTCAGTTCTCCTGATGTGTAATCAACTCTATACCTTTCGGTATGCCTTGGTTCTGCATGCTGTAAAATTCCATTGTAAAGGTAGTCAAAGTCGCTTTTATCAATAATGTATCTAATAGACTTACATGATTCATCTAGGTATTTAATATATGTTTCTGTGATCTCATTATCTTGTACATCAAAAACACGGACCACAAGCCCTTTACTTGGGTCCCTATTCATTAATTTTTTCCTACAAAAAGCATGGATTGTATTATAATAAATAGGATCTTTTTTGTTGGAGATTACAGAGCGATGATCATTTATTACATGCCTTATATGATCTAGATTGGCAAGCTGGTATTCACCGTTATTTTTTGTAACCTCTATTTTTTCTAGCTGAGGCAACTGAGAAAATTTCATAGAGAAACAAAGTAACTGCGTGTGTTCATGACTATCCAAAATATCATAGTCGGCATTTTGCTCAAACCTAAATATAATATGGTCGGTTCCTAAATTTGTTATCTGTATTTGCTGAATTGAATTAATTATACCTCTAATTTGCTTCTCTATATCGTGAAGTTTATTTTCAATTCTTTTGGGGATCTCTTGGCAGTCAATAAGATTGATTCTCATTTGTCTTCTCCATAAATAGTACTTTTAGAATGATTCAATATAAGGTTCAAGCTTCTTTTTAGTTCAAGCTTCTTTTTTTTGAAAATTTATTAAGCATTTTTCGTAATAATCGGAATCCCTTAAAACAGAAGTCTCAACATCCCATTCTTCATTTCTTATTGTCAGCAATTTTGATATAACTGGCATCTAATTCCGGGAGTGATGTTTCACTGCCTAGAACGGTTTTATACGTCTTTAGGCCTTTAGCAACGCCCCAGATGGTTATTACGTCTTTCTCCAGTATACGATCCTCTCCGTTTTGTCTCCGGTAATTAACAAAAATAGTATCTTCCCAAATACCATAGTCTCCCTTAGTTACATTAACCCTTAAAGCAACGTTGTTTCCTTGCTCTAGAACTTGAATAACTTGGCCATCAAAAGTAAGGCGTTCACCTTTAAATTTATCGGGGTTCCGAGCAAGATCAACATAAGGCATTTTCTTAGCAGACTCTTTAAATTGATCCTCTGTTTCTTTTTTTTCAGTGGTAGCGATAGCAGCATCCTCACTTATCTTTGCACCAGTTGAAATTGCCGATATATTTTTGGAACCCGTGCTTGGTTGACTTACCTTCCCAATGATAGTGAAAAGAACGATCAATGCAATACCATAGGTTGCCAATACTTTTTTTCGCGAAGCTATTTTCCCTGGAATTATTGAGGGATTGATTATTCCAAATATTAATTGAATTATACACAGGAGAATTAGGGTAGCAGAGATCGCAAAAGGCCTGTTGTTTGGATCAATTATAAGGGTTAATAATCCAAATAAAACAATTAATCCGGATAAGGCATATACTATAATCTTAAAGACTTTGGACACTAATGCTACTCGGGCAACTTTTATTTCCTTGGTTTCGTAATCTGTAGAGAACAGAGGTTTCAGACACTTTTTACATGCGTTCCTGTTTGGCTCATTAGCAGTATCACAAAATGCGCAGACATATAATTTATCCCATGTAGTTCCCTTCTTTACTTTCTGAGCGGGGAACCTATCGCTTAGCAGCCAAGTTCCACATTGAGTACAGTATTTTTGATGTTCATCGTTCTTTGATTTACAGATCGGGCATATGTAAAACTCCAATATACTTCCCTCCAGCTAATGATTATAAATACATATACAACAAGATATAGGAATTTCCTCCCAGATTAACTCAATTTAAAAAATCTTATCTTAGCGCCGGGTTGACAACGTGCTGGATGCCGTCGTCGCATTCTAGGCAAGATGTAGGATTCGACCATTTTTAGGTTTGACTGTGAGGGCCTCTTTGTTATGAATTAGTTTACCCTATCAATAGATGCGGCTAGATTGTATGTTGTTTCCGTACGTCTCATGTGGAGTGTGTTGATTGAAAGCCAATAGCCCTTGTATTAAGCGGTATACAGGGTTTGAGCCTGTATAATTTCGCGTAATTGGTATTGCGCGTAGGAATAGAGGGGGAATGATTTCACTACTAAATAATATTTATAAGGCGCCATCTTTGTGTAGAAAGGGTATAATAAATTGGAAGAAGTATACACTAACAGGGCCTGTCTTGTGTTAATCTGGAAACAGAAAACTAAAAAATGCAATAGAATGCCTATGATTTTTGTCCATGTAAAAAACTAGGATACAAAAAGACTGAAGAAGAACAGGAGATACGATGACAAAGGGAAAAGAAATAATAGAGACAGGATGGAACTTCGACAACAGTTATGCCCGTCTGCCGGAATCATTTTTTACCGTCACCAACCCAACCCCAGTACGCTCACCGAAGTTGATCATTCTCAATAATCCGTTGGCAACATCCCTGGGGTTGAACGTCCAGGCGCTGCAAAGCGAAGATGGCGTAGCGGTGCTTGCCGGCAACCGGATTCCCGAAGGTGCTTTGCCTCTTGCTCAAGCTTACGCGGGGCATCAATTCGGGCATTTTACCATGTTAGGGGACGGCCGGGCTCTGCTGCTTGGCGAGCAGATCACTCCCTTCGGTGAGCGGGTTGACATTCAGCTTAAGGGTTCAGGTAGAACGCCATACTCCCGTAGGGGTGATGGTCGAGCGGCACTTGGACCGATGCTGCGCGAATACATCATCAGCGAAGCCATGCATGCGCTTGGTATTGCGACTACCCGCAGCCTAGCGGTGGTGACAACGGGTGAGTCGGTAATCCGTGAAACCGACCTGTCTGGCGCAATTTTGACTCGCGTGGCTGCCAGTCATCTGCGCGTCGGCACCTTTCAATACGTTTCAAAATGGGGCACTGCCGAGGATCTCCGGGTCCTGGCTGATTATACATTGCAACGACATTTTCCAGACGTTGAAGCTGCCCAGAATCGCTATCTTTTCCTACTTCAGGAAGTGATTAAGCGTCAGGCCGTGCTGATTGCCAAATGGCAGCTGGTTGGCTTTATTCACGGGGTGATGAACACCGACAACATGGCCATTAGTGGAGAAGCCATTGATTATGGTCCTTGCGCCTTCATGGATGCCTATGACCCGGCAACGGTATTCAGTTCCATTGACACTCAAGGCCGCTATGCCTATGGCAATCAGCCGCATATTGCCGCGTGGAATCTCGCGCGATTTGCTGAAGCGCTATTGCCGCTGCTGCATGAAAATCAGGAGCAGGCTGTCGAACTGGCCCAGGATGCGATTTCAAATTTTACGGAGTGGTATCACTTGAATTGGCTCGCGGGAATGAGAGCAAAACTGGGGATATTTAACGAAGAGATAGAGGATGAATCCCTTATTGAAGACCTGCTCAGTATGATGCAAAAGTATCGTGCGGACTATACCAATACCTTCCGCTCATTAACTTTTGATACGGCGGAGGATACGGTTCTGTTTACGACCCCGGAATTTGCTCAGTGGCACGAGCTGTGGCAGGCGAGATTAGGCAGGCAGCAGGAAACGAAAGCCTCCTCGCATCAGTTGATGCGGAACAGCAATCCTGCGCTAATCCCTCGGAACCACCGGGTAGAAGCCGCACTAGAAGCCGCAGTGAAACAAGGAGACTACAGCGTGATGGAGCGGCTTCTTGATGTTCTTTCAAGCCCTTACGCGCATTCCCCCGAACAGGCTGATTACTCGACACTGCCTGCGCAATCAAACCGTCCTTACCGAACCTTTTGCGGCACATGATAATAGAAGCGTTAGGGATGGTTCTTTCTGCTATGGATCACTGCACGAACTCACACAGTATCGTAATGAATGACCAAAAAAGGCAGTCCAAAGCTGTCTTTTTTGCATTTTAAAAAGGCCAGCAGGCTTTTTGAATGGATGCATCGTATGATGTCATGTATAAAAGCATGATTATATGAAGGGGAGGGGTTTAACAAAATGGAAATCAAAGGATTAAACCATATCACTATCTCCGTATCTAACCTTGAGAAATCAATCTTATTTTATGAGCAAGCGCTTAAAGCGAAACTTATGGTTAAAGCAGAAAAGATGGCTTATTTTGATTTACATGGTATTTGGCTTGCTTTAAATGTACAAATGGATATTCCAAGAAATGATATTTATTCATCGTATACCCACATGGCTTTTACAGTAGATGAACATGATTTTGAACATATTGAACAGCAACTTAAGAATCAAGGTGTAAGTATCCTGGATGGGCGTAATCGTGATGAAGCAAGAGAAGGAAAATCAATTTATTTTACGGACCCTGATGGACATAAATTTGAATTTCACACTGGAAATCTGCAAAAGCGAATCCAATATTATAAGGATGAAAAGACAAACATGACATTCTATATATAATCATGTGTGAACAAAAGAGTAAGTTTCATTTACAAGCAGATGCCGCGGCAGTTTGCTTGTTTTATTGAAGTAACGTGGTACTTCAGTGCTCCAATGTTTGCGACCCTTGTTGAAAGTAATTTTAATATGTCCACTTATTCCCTGATTATTCGTAATATTTCCATCCGCCGATTGGGGCAATCTACTGGTGGAGGTGTGAACAAACAAAATGAGAAAGATCTTGGTACTGGTCCTATTGGGCACATTGGTTTTTGGAAATTCGCCGGCGGAAGTTTACAGTTTGTCGTATGAAATGCAAGAGGAAGTCAAACCGTCGGGTACTGTTGAGCCTTTTAAACGGGGCGGATATCGTTCGCCTCGGGGAAGCTATAATCCCGGGATCGGGAGCCCCGGCCGTACAACTCCTGCTAGACCGGATAATGCGGTACGTAATCCAGCGCCTCCGAGAACGACGCCATCTCCGCGAACCGGTTTTGGTGGATTTTTTGGCGGACTATTCGGTGGATTAGCTTTGGGGACGATTCTAGGATCACTGTTCAATCCATTTGCCGGTTTTTCGCTCGGGTTTCCTTTGCTTTCACTGCTAAGCCTCGCTTTATGGATCGTTGTTATTTTTACCGTCGTTCGACTAATTCGCAAGTCACGGCGCAATGGATATTAATTTTACAACCGCTCACCGTCAAGGAACCCGAAAGGGCCCTTGCGAATTATTAGGTCAGTCAGAAACTTCTGATTGGCCTATTTCCTTTGGTGCTTTAAATTGGGAGAAGGGTGTACCCCCTTAGAGAAACCTGCGATAACATCTAGCGTGTTGGCGTGCGGTCGTAATAATGAGATGGTATAGGGAGTTGATCCCCTTGCCCCGTTCAACTGCATGAGTCATGCCCAGTTGCTCTTCATTTGAAGGGCTTTTTGTCGTGAGGAATCGATTTTTGTCGGTTCTTCATAATTTCTTAACGCTGCGTTAACATCGAGCGAACATAAATGACTACAATTTAATTAATGAACCGCCTGCTGCTAAAGAGTTGGACACAAAGAAGGGAGGTTGATCATGTTAAATGATGCTCGCGAATAGGTACGGTCCCATTTACCGTAGAGGGCTGACGGCTGTTGTTCTGCTGTTGGCGATGGGTTTGGGGCTATTTCTTCCGCCCGGCGCGGAAGCACATTTCACCTCTACCGGGTATTCGGATATCACCGTCAAGGAACAGGAGCTTCAATATTTGCTTTCCTTTGGCGAGCATGATCTGATGGAAGCGCTCAAGCTGGATCAGGACGGGGACGGAAAGCTTTCCGAACAAGAATTAAGCGATGCGTCGGAAAGCTTGAAGGCATTTGTGAACGACGGACTGATTGTGACAGGGGACGGCAAGGTCGGACAAGCCGCGATCAAACAGGTAAAGAAAACGCTGCGGGCCAAAATGCCAATGGTCGAACTCGATTTGGTGTACGCGTTTCCCGGCAAGGTTGAACGCTTTCAGGTGCAGTACGGGTTCTTTTACAACGGAACGAACTCGGACCATCGAAGCTTCGCAACGATTCTTCTGGGTGGACAAACCGTCACTCAGGTGTTGAACCAGAACAACGCCATCCTGCAAATTCAAGGCTCTTCGCAGACGCAGGAGAGCGGGCAAGCGGGGGCGGCAGAGGAGAAGACAAGCTTCAAAGGCGTGCAGCCGGCCTCGCAAGGCTCCGCTTCCAACCCTTGGTACCTGACGCTCATGGAGTACGTGCGGATGGGGATGGAGCACATATGGGGCGGGGCCGATCATCTTTTGTTCGTCGCCGGTCTTATTGTTGCCACGCGAAACCGGAAGGAGGTCGTCCGCCTAATTACGGCTTTTACCGTGGGTCACAGTGTGACCTTGGTTTTGGCCGCATTGGAGTTGGCCTCATTGTCGCCGATTCTTGTCGAACCGCTCATCGCCCTTAGCATTGTATATGTAGCGATGGAGAATCTAAATTGGACCCGGAAGATCCCGATGAACCGGACGACGCTGACGGCGCTGTTTGGACTCGTTCACGGCTTCGGGTTTGCCGAGATTTTGCAGGGAACGCTGGCCGGTCACATTGCACTGCCCTTGTTCTCCTTTAACCTTGGGGTAGAGCTCGGTCAGCTTGCGGTGATAGCGATTGTGCTTCCCTTGCTGTGGGTGTTTCATCGAAGCCTGAAGAAAGCCTACGACCGCTGGCTTCCAGGCGCCTCGGGTTTGATCGGCTTATTCGGCGTCTTCTGGTTTATCGAACGCGTATTTTCAATATAAAGGAGAAGCGAATGGTGAGAAGCATACGTAAGTTGTTGAAAACATACATATCAGCCGTGGCGGCTGGCAGTTTGCTGCTAAGCTGTTTGTCACCCTTTGGACCCGTTGCTGCAGTTGCGGCGGCAGAGTCGAGCGCGCCGGTGCTGCTCGTGACGGAAATTCATCCGAATAATACGGGGGATGACGATTACGAGTTTATTGAAATCTATAATAACTCTGATCGGACGCTTAAGCTAAACGATTATTCTGTTAGGTACTATTATCCCTCAGACGGATCTACGATTCCGTTCCAATTCCCTGAGGTGTCGCTGCCCTCTGGGCAAACGGTTGTTCTCTGGTACAACAAGAGCGAGAAGACGGTCGCAGACTTTAACTCCAAGTACGGAACGTCGCTTAACCCCGATCAGATCGCAGAAATTACCGGGACCGGTTTTACCGGACTGGCGAACAGTGGCAGCCGCGGCGTGGTCATTCGAGACGCGGCCGCCAACGAGATCACAAGAGCGATCTACGTCACAGAAGACATTGGCACCGGATTAGGCGTTTATTATAGATCTCCACTAGCGGGAACGGAACAAGCGAAGCTTGCCGTCCTGCAGTCGCCGACGCCAGGGACGCTTTCCCCCGGTCAGGTTCCGGATACTCCGGTGCACCTGCCGGATAACGAGCCGCCGGTCATCACGCACACGCCGGTAACGGCTGCAAATGTGGAGAACGATGTAATCATCACGGCGAGCATTACGAATCCGGAGGATACGGTCGCTGGGGCCACCTACAACGATATTGTAACGGCGGCGGTATACTATAAATCGATTTCGGAACCGACCTTCTTATCTGTACCGCTTGTAAAAATGACGGGTACCGACTTCAGCGCAGCGATTCCTAGAACAGAGCTGAAGGAGGCGCAGCTTCAGTACTATATTCAGGCTAAGGACAGCGCCAATACTGTAAAAACAGATACGTATACGGTGCAGATTGCAATGCCGGATATCGACTTCAATGCGCTGCCGCCGTTAATGGTTACCGAGCTTGTGCCCGATTCGACGAACGTAGGGTTGGCTGACGGGTATGAGTTTATCGAGATTTATAACAACTCCGACAAGGACGTTAACTTTAAAGATTATAAAATTTATTATCGTTATACAGACTCCGGTCCGGACGCCGATGTCGTTTGGCCGACGGACGTAGAGGACTTCATCCTTCCATCTAAGCAAACGATGGTATTCTGGATTATCAACGCGCAGAACCAGTCCAAAACCGTCGCTGATTTTAACGCGATCTATGGCACGAATCTGCAGGAAAACGTGAACATCATGAAGATGCGCAGTGACGGGATGGCCAACGGTGGCAAGCGGGGCATCGTCATTGCCACGAACACCCACAAAGAGATATCGGTTGCGCTCTACGACAACGACGAAGAAACGCAGGCGAACAAAGGCATCTTCTATAAGTACGCCGCCAACGGCGCCGCTACGATGATCAAGTACAGCGCGGGTCTGGAAGCGGCGACGCCGGGCACGGTAGCCGGCCATCAAGTGCCGCTCCTTCCGGTGATGCTGCCTGTGGATACGACAGCACCGACGATTGAAGTCTTGACGGGAAAAACGGAGGTGGAGCAATGGCAGGATGTCGAGCTCGTTGCGGATGCCAAGGACGATCAGGGCGTGAAGACGGTAGCGGTCTTTTACAAAACGGATCAGCAGTCTGCGTACACCAAGCGTTACCTGAAAGAGAGCTTCAGCGATACGATGTATCATCACAAGGTCTTTTCGCCAGAGCTGATCGGACGGACTTATGTTGACTATTACTTTGCAGCTTCAGACGGCACGAATACGACTACAAGCCCGACGTATCGACTGCTTATTACCGGAGGCTTGGATACATCGCCGCTTCGAATGAACGTGAAGGACGGAGACACGTTATCTGGCCGGTACTTGTTGAAGACTACGTCGCAGTCGGCCGCCCCGAGCGAGCTGAGCGTCGCGATTGATAACGAGCCGGCCGCCCCTGCAAGCATTGCGCTGGAGAATGAGGCGTATTTCGCCTTTGATGTGACCGCGGTCAATTATTGGTTCAAAAATGCGGTGACCGACGGGCAGGAGATTCTGTTCACGTTCGATGATACGATTAATGATTGGACGACGTTAACCGTTCCGATCAACCCGGACCGTTTGGAAATCGGGGATAATGTCCTTTCCATTCGGGCTGGCTCCAAAGCCTCGCCGTTTGATACTCGGCAGGAAGAAAACAAGGACGATTTCCAGGTGAAGAACATTCGCCTTGTTCTCGCTGACGGAACGGAGCTGTATGATGACCGTTATACGGACCGCGAGCAGGAAATCAAGATGGGGGACAGCAGTGGCAGATTCCCGGTGATCGATTTCAAGTTCCACATTACGGAGGAGAAGTTTAGATCAAAGGCTTATGAATGGGATACGACAAAGTGGGCCGACGGAAGTTACACCGTCAAGGTTATCCAATCGGGAGGCGGGGAACGCACGGCCACCGTCAATGTGGACAACACGGCTCCATCCGTTCAACCAACGGTGGTAGAAGGAGAGATGTATAAAGGACCGTTTATCATTGATGCAGCCGTTAGCGATGCTTCATCCGGTTTGGAGAAGGTGGAGACCCGGCTCGACGGCGCGCCTATTACGTTCCCGTATGCCACCTCCTCTTCCGAGCTGCAGCCCGGGGAGCATACGCTGATCATTCAAGCCAGCGATAAGGTGGGGAATCGTTCGGAATCCAAGATTACCTTCTTTACGCCTAACGAACACCCTTCGCAGCCGGAACTCATCGCGCCGCAGCAGGGCAATGGAACTGCTAAGACCGACGTATCCCTCGCCGTGAAGGTGACCGATCCGACCGGTGATGCCATGAAGGTTTCGTTCTACAAGGGCTACGCGTATGGAGGCGGCGCACCTGGAAAGCTCGCAGGCTATCGGAATACGGTCGATTACGAGCCGCCGAAGCAGCAGGTTCCGGCAGGAGAAACAGCTTTTGGTGAAGCGGACTATATGGCGATTGCGGCCAAGGACGGACAATATGTAACAACGGACAGCGACACGCAGTTCCCGTACCAAAGGTTCCAAGTGCAGCTGGATCCGTCGGTGAAAGCAACCGATACCGTTGAGCTGAAGTGGCAGGGAGCTTCGCTGGAAGGACGCAAAGTAACCATGTACGCATGGGATGAGACCAAGCAGGAGTGGGAGAAGCTTGCCCAACATGTGGCGGGTGCAGAGGATTTTGAGCTGTACGCGACTTTCGAAGCCGGGAAATATTCCCGCTCGCACACCATCGATGTGCTGATTCAGGACGAAATCCCTCCTACGCCCGACGATTACGATTATTCCTTCGTTTGGATGTCGGATACGCAGTATTATTCCGAAAGCTATCCTCATATCTATGAGGATATTGTGAATTGGATTGCGGATAAGAAGGATGAGATGAACATTAAATATGTCATCCACACCGGCGACCTGGTTGATGAAGCGGATAAACCGATACAGTGGCAGCGCGCTTCGGACGATATGGCGGTGCTGGAGAAGGCAGGCGTTCCTTATGGGGTGCTTGCAGGGAACCATGACGTGGATCATAAGCTGGGCGCTTACGATCATTATTGGAATTATTTCGGCGAGGACCGCTTCAAGAAGCAGCCGACCTTCGGCGGGTCGTACGATAACAACCGAGGGCATTATGACCTCATATCGTCCCACGGCAACGATTTTATCGTGCTGTATATGGGCTGGGGGCTTGGCGACAAAGAAATCCAGTGGATGGACGATGTGCTGAAGCAGTATCCGGACCGGATGGCCATCTTGAATTTCCACGAATACCTGCTGGTGTCGGGCAACCGCGCGCCGATTGCCGATAAGGTGTTTGAGCGGGTCGTAGTACCGAATAAAAATGTCATTGCCGTCTTATCCGGGCATTATCATGACGCCGAGCTGCTGGTCGATGAAATCGATGACGACGGAGACGGCGTCAAGGACCGGAACGTATATCAAATGCTGGCCGATTATCAAGGCGGCCCCGAAGGGGGACAAGGATACATTCGGTTAATGCAATTTGATACGGATAACAATAAGCTCAATATTAAAACCTATTCCCCTTATTTGGACGATTACAACTATTACGATCCCGTGGAGTATCCAAACAAGGACGAATTTACGTTAACGCTCGATTTGCAGCCGAAGAAGAAGCGCGTAGCGACCGATTACATGGGCGTTAATGTGTATACGGATCAACGGATTGGCCAGGTGGAGCAAGTCGCGAGCGGCTCCAAGGCTGAAGTCGTCTGGAACCGTCTCCCGGCGAAGACCCTGCAGCAGTGGTACGCTGTCGCGGAGGATGCTTTCGGCGGCCGCAGCGTCTCCGGGATTTGGAATTTCAAGACGGGACCAAGCAGCAATTCCGACGATGACGAAGAAGAAAGCGGCGACGATCATGCTAGCTCTGGCCCGCAACAGCCTGCGGGACAACAGCCTGCGGGAGAGCAGCCCAAGCCGGACGAGGACGGCCGTCTGACCGTGAAGCCGACTCGGGAAGGAGCTGCAGCCAAAGCGGAGCTGAAGGCCGAGGAGCTCCATAGCGCATTCATACAGGCGGAAGCGCGAACGGACGGGCAGAAGACCGTTACGGTTAAGCTCGATGCCGTAGAAGGGGTACGGACATATGCGTTGGCGCTCCCGTCGGCAGCGTTGATGCAGGATAATCCATCCCGGCGCATCGAGATTGTGTCGGCCGTCGGCACTGTTGTGCTCCCCGGCAATATGCTGACGGGACGTAGCGACAATTCATCCACCGTCACTTTAACGTTAGGCGCTGCCGATCAAGGCCGCTTGAGCGAGCAGGTCCGCGCGTCAGTCGGTGACCGTCCGGTTATTGAGCTGGAGATGAAGGACGGCGACCGGACGCTGGCTTGGAACAACCCGGATGTGAAAGTGAAGGTATCGGTTCCGTACAAGGCAACGCCGGAGGAAAGAAGCAAAAGCGACCATCTGGTCGTCCTGTACATAGATTCGGAGGGTCAGGCCCATGTGATAGCGAACGCCAAATACGATCTGGCTTCTGAAACGATCGTATTCGAGACGACCCACTTCAGTACGTACGCCGTTGCTCTGGTATTCAAAACGTTCGACGACTTGAACGGTCTCGAGTGGGCGAAGCGGCCGATCGAGGCGCTGGCCTCCAGAGACATCATCGAAGGAACGTCCGAGAAGCAATACTCGCCGGCCAAACCGATCACCCGGGCGGATTTTGTAACGCTGCTGGTCAAGACGCTCGGACTCGAGTCGAAGCAAGTGGCAGAAAACTTCAAGGATGTGCAGCCCGGGGATTATTATTACGAAGCGATCGCGGCTGCAAGGAAGCTGGGAATCGCCGAGGGCTCGGGCAACGATACATTCAGACCGAACGATCCGATTACCCGGCAAGACACATTTGTCCTAACCGAACGGGCGTTGAAGGCGGCGGAAGCGCCGATAATTAGCGGTGCGGCTTCGCTCGAAACGTTCGCCGACGGGCAGCAGATTGCCGATTATGCCAAGGAGGCTGTCGCGGGCATGGTGAAGGCTGGATTCATCGAGGGGAGCAATGGGCGCGTTGAACCGCTGGCGAATATAACGCGGGCCGAAACCGCCGTGCTCATGTATCGAATCTTTAAGAAAATAACCGAATAAGCTAAGGAATACAGCGTGTCCTCCGGTAGGACGCGCTGTATTATTTTTTCTTGCCGCCCGAAAGATTTCTTGAATTCCGCAAATTTTTTCAAAAAAATCTTGATATTCATATAATACCTAGTATAATACTCGGTATAAGGATTGAGTTCATATCAAATTTCCCGTTGGTTATCAAAAAAGGTATGGTGGAGCCGGAGCGCCTTTGATATAATGGTCATGAAAAGCTTTTCATGACAAATGACAGGTGAATCCTATGAAATCAACCATAAGAGATGTAGCGCGTATGGCCAACGTTTCTATTAGCACGGTGTCCAGGGTATTGAATAATCCGGATCTGGTGGCCAAAGATAAGCGGGAAAAGATTTTGGAGGCGATCGAGCAGCTAAATTATACCCCTAACGCCTTGGCACGGGGGTTAATTCACAAAAGAACGCAGACGCTGGGGGTCATCATTCCGGACATCTCCAACTTATTTTATGCAGAGGTCATCCGCGGGATGGAAGATTCGGCGCATGAAAGCGGAAATAACCTGATTATTTGTAATACGGTTAACGATCAAGCTCGTCGATTGGCAAGCGTGAAGGTGTTAAGCGAAAAGCAGATCGACGGGATCGTCATTACAAGCGAGCCGATTTATCCGGACAGCTATGAACTGTTCCGGCAGTTGAATATACCGATTGTTTTGGCTGCCACGCATAGCTTGGAATACGAGATCCCTTCCGTAAGAGTGAACGACGAGCAAGCTGCGTATGATGCGACGGAGTATCTGATTCGCAAGGGACACAAGCGCATCGGCATGATTAGCGGGTCTACACTTGATCCGATATCCGGATTGCCGAGAATTCAAGGATTCATGAGAGCACTGCGGACACATGGTCTGGAGGCTACACCGGAAATCCGCATCGAATATGCGAACTATCACTTTGAAGAAAGCTACGAAGCCATGAAAAAGCTGTATGCGAAATTCCCCGAGCTGACAGCGGTCTTCGCTTCAAGTGATGAGAGAGCGCTTGGTGCGATATCTTATCTGCACGAGAACCGGATTCAAGTGCCTGAGCAGGTTTCGGTCATCGGCTTTGACAACACGAGAATGGCGGGCATGAGCTACCCGAAGCTGACCACCGTTGCCCAGCCGTTGTACCAAATGGGGTTTCAAGCGGTCCGGAAGCTGGATCAGCTCATCAACGGCAAACAGCTGGATGAGCTGCGCACGTACATGTCGCATTGGATTGAAGAACGGCATTCCGTGAGAGATATCAACATCAATTAGGTGAAAAACCAAGTGAGCTAAAGCTCACGATAATCTGAAAAGCTTTTCAGCAAACGTTTCCATTTGGGTTGAAAGGGGTGATACACTTCTGCACGCCGCTCGATAGCTATAATTTCCATGCTCAAACCAAATAGGAGGCCAATCATATGTTGAAAAAAGCTCTGAGCACAACCCTTGTATTCTCGCTGGCAGCTGCTGCGCTGTCCGCCTGCGGTGGATCGAATCCTCAAGACCAGGCACCTGCCCCAAGCAGCACGCCTAACGCTCCGGCTGCAGAAAATAAGCCGGCCGAGAAGGTAAAGATCGTATTCAGTCAGGGGGCCGACCAAACGGAAGGCACGAAGAAGCTGGTCGCCGCCTTCCAAGCGAAGTTCCCGAACATCGAGGTGGAAGTACGCGATTTCCCGAATGACTCCTCGCAAATGCATGATCAGCTTGTTACCATCCTTGGCGGTAAATCGGCTGAAATCGATGTGATCAATCTGGACGTCGTTTGGCCTGCCGAATTCGCCCAAGCCGGTTTCCTTCTTCCGCTCGACCGGTTGATCCAGGAGGATAAGGTCGACCTCACTAAATATCTGAAGGGCGGCATCGACGCAGGCTATTTCAACGGACAACAGTGGGCTCTTCCGCGTTATAACAATGCGGGGCTGCTATATTACCGCAAGGATATCGTGAAGGAAGTTCCGAAAACGTGGGATGATCTTCTCAAGCAAGCGGAGGCGTTGAAGGGGGAAGGCGGCACCAAATACGGTTTCGTAACCCAAGGGAAGCAGTATGAAGGGTTAACGGTCGGGTTTACGGAGCTCGTCAGCGCCTACGGCGGTAAAATTATCGACGACAAAGGCAATGTAACGGTGAATAGTCCGGAAGCTTTGAAAGGGCTGAAGAAGCTCATTGAGATTCAAAAATCTCAGTCCGTACCAGCCAATTTAAACACCTTTACCGAGAAAGAGACGCTGAATGCCTTCTTGGAAGGCAGCGCGGTGTTTGCCCGTCACTGGCCGGCGTTGTACGCACAGGCCAACGATCCGAAGCTATCCAAAGTTGCAGGCAATGTCGGTATTGCAGCGCTTCCGGCCGGTGACGCCCGTTCAGCAGCAGCTCTTGGCGGCTGGTTGGCGGCTATCAACAAATATTCCAAGCATCCGAAGGAAGCCTGGGAGTTCCTGAAATTTGCGGTCAGCCCTGAAGGGCAAAAAATCATTGCCGTCAACAGCACGCAAACGCCCACATATTTGTCTCTGTTTGATGATGCGGAGGTACAAAAAGCGAGTCCGTTGTTCGCGAGCCGCGACTTTGTCAACGGTCTAAGCAGCGCGATCCCAAGAACAATTACACCGCAATATGCCAAAATTTCCGGCCTGATTCAAGTCGAGGTGTCCAAAGCGATCGCTGGGGAGCAAACACCGGAGCAGGCGCTGAGCAACTTGGAAAGCCAAATCAAGCAAGCTATTGGCAGCAAATAAACACATAATGAGTCTACAGCCTTCAAGGCACACGACTCTTCATTCATTTCGATTCTCGATATAGCTGTGACCGAAGGCGGTGTCTTTCGAAAATATGTTTAAACGAACGGCGTTTACCAAAGAGGCTCGGGTGGCTTACCTGTTGATTATGCCGGCCGCCTTGCTCATCTGTGCGATTGCCATCTGGCCGGTGCTGCGCTCCTTCTGGATCAGCTTATATGACATCCGGCTCAATGATCCGACAAAGTCGGAGATTCATGCGGAGTATGCCCTGAATATGGAGAAGTATACGGAGACCATGCCGATACTTCTTAGAATTCTTGGGGCGGAAGCTGCTGAAGGAGGAGCGGTTAAAGATCGCCTGGAGCCGCTGCGGCAGCGCGCGGAGGAGATGAAGAACGAGCTGGAGGCCGATCCGGCCTTTAAAGCCAGATATGAGAAGATTGATCGTCTGCTATTCGATTTTCAGCCGGTGCCGGAAGAGCTGAAGTACTTCGAGCTGGACCGGGAATTGGCGTTGAAGCTGAGGACGGAGCTCGGCGAGATGCTTCAGATCTTAAAGCAAGTGAAAGAGGAGGGCTTGATGAAGCGCCCCGACGATCCCATAGGGCTCATCGGGGCGCTAATGGGGACCTTCATGGAGCCTAACTTTGTCGGCCTGGGCCATTATAAGCGGTTTTTCGCGGATCCGCGGTTATGGCAATCCATTGGAAACACCTCTTTATTTACGGTGTGCGCTGTATCGATGGAGATGCTATTCGGTCTGTTGATCGCCCTGCTTATCAACCGCTCTTTTCGAGGCCGGGGGCTCGTGCGGGCAGCCGTTCTTATTCCTTGGGCGACGCCGACCGCGATTTCCGCCATGATGTGGCAGTTTCTGTACGACGGACAGAACGGCGTGATTGCCAGGCTTTTCACCGAAATTGGCTTGATCTCCGAAATGAGTACGTTGCTATCGACGAAAGCGGGAGCGATGTTCTCGATCGTGTTCGCCGATACATGGAAAACAGCTCCTTTCGTAGCACTGCTGCTGCTCGCCGGGTTGCAGACGATATCCGGGTCGATGTATGAAGCGGCTCAAGTGGACGGTGCGACGCGGTGGAAACAGTTTGTTCATATTACGCTGCCTTCTTTGAAAACAACCTTCCTTGTCGCGCTGATGTTCCGTACGCTGGATGCCTTCCGTGTCTTCGATCTCATTTATGTGCTGACGGGGGGCGGCCCGGCGAATTCGACGGAGTCCATTTCGATTTATGCTTATAAAACGATGTTTGCCGAGCTTGATTTCGGAGCCGGCTCCGCGTTGTCTGTCATTGTGTTTTTGTGCATAGCCATCATCTGTATGATCTTTGTGAATCTCTTGGGCGCTGACATGGTCAGCAAACGCGGAGGTTAGGAGGGGAAACCATGGCGAAAAAATCAGGTCTGCTTTTTTATGTCGGCATAACCATTTTTATTGCAGCGGTCATGTTTCCCTTTTTCTGGGTATTCCTGGCCTCCGTGAAAGAAACCGAGTATTTATATGGGCCGCATGCGTTCGATGTGATCGTGCCGGGCTACACCTTGGACAATTACGTGAGCGTCTTCGTCAACCATCCGTTCGGCCGTTACCTGTTGAACAGCTTGACGGTAGCCGGTTTGACGATGCTTTACAGCCTGTTTGTCGCGTCTTTTGCGGCGTATGCGATTGCCCGTCTTCAATTTTTCGGAAAAACGTTTTTTTGGGTGTGCTGCTGGCGGTTTCCATGTTTCCGCAGATCGCTACGATTTCCCCGATTTTCCTGTTCATGCAGGCTACCGGGCTGCGCAACACGTATTTGGGACTTATTATTCCGTATACGACTTTTGCGCTTCCGTTATCGATCTGGTACATGACGACGTTTTTTCAAAAAATTCCGTATGAGTTGGAGGAAGCGGCCAAAGTGGACGGCGCCTCGATCATGCAGACGTTCCGCAAAATATTGCTGCCATTGGCAGCGCCAGGATTGTTCACGACGGCGATCATCGTGTTTGTGGACGCTTGGCACGAATTTTTCTTTTCTTTAACAATCAATACCAAAGAAAGCATGATGACCGTTCCAGTCGGCATTGCCATGTTTCAAGGAGAATTCACCTTCCCTTGGGGGGAAATTTCCGCCGCTACCATAACCGTGACGGTGCCGGTCGCGATCCTGGTGCTTCTGTTTCAACGGCAAATCGTATCCGGCTTAACTTCAGGCGCCGTAAAGGAATAATAGCTCGTGCAGCGATATAAAGAGGAGAGCGACATGAAAAAACCAAACATTCTGTTTATGATCTCACACGATACCGGACGTTATTTAGGCTGCTACGGTAAAGGGGTGGAAACGCCCGCCATCGATGCGCTTGCAGAGAAAGGGGTTCGCTTCGACAATTACTTTTGTCCGGCCCCGCAGTGCAGTCCGAGCCGCGCAAGTATTCTTACCGGCCTGTATCCGCATAATAACGGGATGCTCGGTCTTGCACATTTGGGCTTTTCCATACGACCCGAGGTCACGACCTTACCGAAGGAGCTGCAGAAGCTGGGATACGAAACGGCGCTCATCGGCTTTAGCCACGAAACGATCGGCGAACCCGACAGCCGGCTGACGTCCTCGACCTACAAGCTGGGATATGAACGTGTGGAGCCGGTGCCGGGAGATCGTGGACCTCAAGTAGCTGAGCGGGTTGTACAATATTTGCAGGAAAAGGGTGCCTCTGCCGAGGGGAGACCGTTTTTTGCGTCGGTCGGTTTTTTTGAGACACACCGTGATTTTGACGAGTATGAAGCGGTGAAGGACCCCGCGGATCAAGTGACTCCGCCCCCATACTTACCCGATCACCCTCAGGTAAGAGAGGATTTTGCGCTGCTTCACGGTTCGGTGAAAGTACTCGATCAGAGTATCGGCCGCATTCTTCAAGGTCTGGAAGAAGCCGGTTTAAGTAAGGACACGCTGGTCATTTATACGACGGACCACGGGATTGCCTTCCCGCGGGCGAAGGGAACACTTATGGACGCCGGCTTGGAGACGGCCCTCGTCATGTATTACCCGGGTCTGATCGAAGGCGGGAAGGTCGTAAAAGAACTGCTCTGCAACGTGGACTTGATGCCAACGCTGCTTCAGCTCGTTGGCGGAGACATTCCGCAAGAGCTGGACGGGACAAGCTTCCTCGGATTGTTCAAGCCGGAAGCCAGCGCTGTAAGCCGTGACCATTTCTTCGCGGAGCTGACCTGGCATGACTTGTATCATCCGATGAGAGGTGTTCGTACGCAGCAGTACAAGTATATCCGCAATTTCGAGGACGGCCCTTCCGTGTACTTGCCGCTTGATATTCATCGGAGCTTATCCGGCGAAATCGTGCGGGACGATTATTACGTTCCTAATGCTTTAGAGGAGCTCTATGATTTGGAGGCAGATCCGTTGGAGCGTCATAATTTAGCTGCAAATCCCGACTACGCGAATGTTCTTCACGAGCTGCGGGGTAAAGTGGATGCCTGGATGAAGGAAACGCAGGACCCGCTGCTATCCGGCCGCGTCGCGGGATGGCCGGCCCCGGAATGGCAGGAGCAATTGGATAACGGCTCGGCGTATGCTTCGGAGAAGCGTTCGAAATGATCGCCATGAAGGGATAGAACGTACGTTACATGTGATTTCTCAGAAGCTGCGAGTCAAGCTCTATTGGGTGGTTCATTCTCTGGAATGAGCCTGCCTGATAGGGCTTTCGCCAGTTGCCCCCATAAATTTCATGGCATCAACAACAGTATCCGGCGACTAGCCTGAGCTTTCCGGATGAGACAGATGAGGGATGAAAATATTAGTATTGACAAATTCCGAGTAAGTCTATAAGATATAAAATTATATAAAACTGACTGACTAGTCAATCTTGAAGGAGTGTGTATTTGTTATTACCAACGATAACGATAAAAGTGCTTCAAAGCGGGATCTGCGCCGGGAACAGCTTTTGGCAATTGCGGTCGAGCGGTTTGCCAAGCATGGGTACCACAATACGAAGATATCCGATATTGTAGCCGATGCCGGCGTGGCGCAAGGAACGTTCTATTGGTATTTCAAGAGCAAAGAAGCGATCGGTCTGGAAATCATACGTTCCGGCCGGGAACGGCTGCTTCAAGTGATTGCGAAAGGCTACCGCAGCCAAAGCGGTTCCGTTTCAGAGATGGTCGAAGGCTCGCAGCGTCTCTTGAAGGATATTTTTCAATTTGCCGATGAAAACCGGTATTTTATGGAGCTGCTGCTAACCGGAGGTGAGGATGAATCGATTCGAAGAGCCTCTAAGGAAACGCGTATCGACATGGAGGAGGCGTTCAGGCGCAATATTGAAAGAGCGACTGAACTCGGGATGCTGCCAGGGTCAATGAATTTGCATATGCGTGCGGCACTATTAGTGAGTCTCATCGAAGGAGTTATAGCCCGTTGGCTGTTCGGACCGATCCATCCGAATTCCGACTTGGCACGCCTTACGGCGGAAGAACTGGCGGCTGAGACGGTGCGATTCGAATTTTTCGGCTTATTAGGGATCTAAGCAAATGAAGGCCCCTATTAATAGCCTAATAAGGAGGATAAGAGGGACTTGCTGGTATACTCGCTCCGGCGTTTAACAATGATGGTTCCTAGTCTCATCGGGATTATCGTAGTCACCTTCATCCTGACACGGGTACTGCCGGGGGACCCGGCTTTGATGATAACCGGTGAGCAGGCGCTTCCCGAGTTTGTGGAGAAGGTGCGTGAGCAATACGGATTTAATCAGCCTTTATATATCCAATTTTGGGAGTATATCAAGCAGCTGGCCCGAGGAGATCTCGGATACGCTTGGCATACGGGACATTCTGTGGCTTCCGATTTCGCCACACGGTTTCCCGCTACGCTCGAACTTACACTTGCCAGCATGGTGATCGCACTTATGGTTGCCATACCGTTAGGCGTCTTGGCTGCTGCCCGAAAAAATTCCGTGATTGACCATTTCACGCGAATTCTCTCCTTGATAGGCTCCTGCATGCCGATTTTTTGGCTTGGCTTGCTGCTGATCAGCCTGTTTTATTCGAAGCTTGGCTGGCTGCCCGCGCCGGTTGGCCGAATCAGCGGGGATATCAATCCGCCGACGCATGTAACCGGATTGTATGTGATTGACAGCTTGCTTAGCTTGGATATGGTGGCGCTGAAGGATTCCCTCCTTCATTTGTTGATGCCGGCTTTTTGTTTAAGCTTAGGCACGATGGCCATTGTGACCAAAATGATTCGAGCCAGCATGCTGGACGTCATCAAGCAGGATTTCATGAGAACGGCGAAAGCCAAAGGCTTGTCGGACGGTGCCGTCATTGCCAAGCATGGACTTATTAACGGCTTAGTACCGACCCTAACGGTAGTCGGGCTTCAGTTCGGATATCTTCTCGGCGGAGCGGTGATCACCGAAACGGTTTTCGTCTGGCCGGGTGTAGGCCAATACGTCACGGAATCTATTCTGGCGGCCGATTACGCGCCAATCCAGGCGATAACGCTGATCAGTGCCGTGTTATACGGAATTTTGAATCTAATAGTAGAGCTTTGGTATGGGGTGCTGGATCCGAGGGTGCGTTATGAATAAGCGAAAGCAAGCTATCGTCGTCATAAATCATGTATTGAACAACAGGTTAACGTGTATTGGACTGATTCTTGTACTCGTTTGGGTCGTGCTGGCCGTGCTGGCGCCTTGGGTCGCTCCTTATTTGCCTAACGAGCCTCAAACAGCAGATAAGCTGCTGCCGCCGAATGCTGCGCATTGGTTTGGCACGGACAATTATGGCAGAGATATATTTAGTAGAATTGTATATGGTGCTCAAGTCACCGTATGGACAGGATTCGTCTCCGTCGGCATCGCTTTTTTTATCGGAGTTCCGCTGGGAGCCATCGCCGGCTATTTTGGAGGGAGAAGCGGAAATATCATTATGCGCATCATGGATACGCTGCTTGCGTTTCCTTCGCTCATCCTGGCTATGGCCATTGCAGCTTCCATTGGTCCAGGGCTGTTCGGAGCGCTGCTGGCGGTCGGCATTGTCGGTATTCCTGAGTTCGCGCGACTGATGTATGGACAAACCGTCGTGATCAAGGAACGGGAATTTATCGAGGCTAGCCGGGCCTTAGGCGTCAGACATAGCGCTATCTTGTTCGGTCATATTTTTCCTAACGCATTCGCCCCGTTGCTGGTGCAGGTTACACTCGGTCTGGGATCCGCCGTACTGACGACCGCCAGTCTAAGTTTTCTTGGGCTGGGCGTACGACCGCCGACCGCGGAATGGGGGGCGATGATTTCCCACGGGCGCGATTATATCATTTCCGGCGAATGGTGGATGACGGTATTCCCCGGCATAGCCATCGCTACTACGATTCTCGGGTTTAATCTGCTTGGGGACGGACTGCGGGACATACTCGATCCGCACTCTCGTTCCTCGAAGGATAATAAATTCAGAGCAAAGAAGGAGTAGAGAAAATGAAACCAAACAAGCTTATTATGATCATTTCAGCAATATTAATTCTGGTGCTGGCGGCAGGCTGCACGAATAGCGCGAATCCGAAGCCGGGCGCGAATAACTCCGAGCAGCCTCAAGCTGGCGCGAATAACGATACGCCCGCTGCGGGTCAAACGATAACCATCGCCTACTCCCAAGGTGCAGGTCAAACGATGGATCCTCATGAAGCGGCAGATTTGACCTCGGCCTCCTATGCGTTTGCCTTGTACGATCAGCTGGTAACGAGCGGCACAGAAACCAAAGACGGGAAAACCGTAGGCCGTACGGATCAGATCGTGCCTTCCTTGGCTGAGAAGTGGACGATCTCCGACGATAAGAAAACTTATACATTCGTGCTGCGCGACGGCGTGAAATTCCACAGCGGCAACCCTGTGAATGCCGATGCGGTTGTATTCTCCTTCAAGAGACTTCAAAGCAAGGGCGAGAGCGGCAGCTTGTATAAGCTCTCGAACATCGAATCGTTTAAGAAAATCGATGACAAAACTGTAGAATTTAAGCTTGCGGCACCGAACCCGCTGTTCTTGAAATATTTGGCGACCTTTACCTTCTCGGTCGTTGATCCATCCGTCGTTGAGGGCAAGCCTGACGGTTATTTAACCCAGAACTCGGCAGGCTCGGGCGCATTCACCCTGGAGAAGTGGGACCCCGCCACGGAAGCCGTATTCGTAGCGAATAAAAGCTACTGGAAGGGCGCTCCGAAGGTCGACAAAGTGGTGGTGAAGTACGTAAAAGAAGCGTCGAACCGAGAGCTTTTCCTGGAAAAGGGAGATATTGACGTCGCTCTGGATATTCCGGCCAAGGATGTGGGGAGCTTATCCAAGAAGGATAACCTGGTTATCAGCTCCGAATCGACAAACCGCATCGTATATATGGGAATGAACGCGAATTTCAAGCCTTTTGACAACCTGAAGGTCAGACAGGCGATCAATTACTTGATTAATCAGGACAAATTGCTGCAGGATGTTGTCTTTGGTCAAGCCTCCAAGATGACCAGCTCCATCTCAAGCAAGTCTCCTGCTCATACCTCTGAAGGCTATGAATACAAGTATGATGTGGAGAAAGCCAAATCCTTATTGAAGGAAGCCGGCTACGAGAAGGGCTTTACGTTCGATCTGACCATTTCCTCCGCGACACAGGATTACGAGGATATTGCCGTACTGCTTAAGGCTGAGCTGGAGAAGGTCGGAATTACGTTGAATATTAATAAAGTGGCGCCGGCACAATACCGGGAGCTGACGACCAAAAAGTCGGTGCCTGCGTTCCTTGGCAAATATACGTCGCTCGTGAACGACCCGTCGTACCATTACGGATTTTTGCTGGACAGCAAGGGCGCTTCGAACTATGCTGCTTATAACAACCCTGAAGTCGACAGCCTGCTGGCTAAGGGCAATTCCGAGACCGATGAAGCTAAGCGCACTGCGATTTACAAGGAAGTTCAGAAAAAGATCACGGCCGATTCCCCATGGGCTTATCTGTACGAAAGCAATCTGATTGCAGGCTTCAATAAGAACGTGAAGGGGTATGTATTCTATCCGGATGAGATCATCCGATTTGCCTCGCTCTATAAATAATAAACAAGCCCCCGAGTAACTTCGGGGGTTTTGCCGGACTTTACTCGTTACACGGGAGGCGAATATGACTAAGCTTTTGGAGGTTTATAACTTAAGAACGGAGTTTGCCGCCCCGTCGGGCTCGGTACGTGTAGTGGACGGTATCGATCTGTATTTGAATTCAGGAGAAACGCTCGGAATAGTCGGAGAATCCGGCAGCGGAAAAAGCATCACTTCGCTCTCCATCATGCGTCTTCTCCCGGAACAAGCCGTGATTACGGGAGGCGACATTCGCTTACAAGGACAGAACCTGGCGCAGCTGCCTGAGTCCGAGATGAGGAAGGTTCGCGGGAACCGGATTGCCATGATCTTTCAAGAGCCGATGACGGCATTGAACCCGGTGTTCAAAATCGGGAGACAGCTGGAAGAGGCGATACGGCAGCATTCAAACAAAGATAAGAGAACAGCCCGCAAGGAAGCAGTCTCTTTGTTGAGAGATGTGGAAATTTCGGCGCCTGAACAAGTGGCCAAGCTCTATCCGCACCAGCTGTCGGGAGGAATGCGTCAACGGGTGATGATAGCGATGGCTATGGCAAGCAGCCCGGAAATATTAATTGCCGATGAACCGACGACAGCGCTCGACGTCACGATTCAAGCCCAAATCCTGGACCTGATGCGTAGGCTCAAGCGGGAGCGGGGCATGGCGATCATGCTGATCACGCATGATTTAGGCGTTGTCGCCGAGATGTGCGACCGGGTTTCCGTGATGTATGGGGGGCAAATCGTCGAGGAGGGAGACGTCGCGAGCTTGTTTCGGGAGCCGAAGCATCCTTACACGGTGGGGCTGTTGAAATCGGTGCCCCAATTCACGGACGGCGAAAAGCGCCTATACTCGATTGCCGGACAGGTACCCCATCCTTCCGAATACCCGAAGGGCTGCCGTTTTGCGGAGAGATGCCCTTCCAAAATCGATATTTGCGAGATTGAGGAGCCGGGCACGTTCGACTTTGGAAACGGCCACCGGTGCAAATGTCATCTGTACAGGAGGGATACGCATGCCCCCGATGCTTGAGGTACGTGATTTGAAAAAGCATTATCCCGCTCGGAATGGAATATTCCGTAAAGGAGCCGGTACTGCTAAGGCGCTCGACGGCGTTTCCTTGTCCATTGAAAAAGGAGAGACCTTCGCGGTCGTCGGAGAGTCGGGCTGCGGCAAAACGACGTTTGGCAAAACGGTCCTGCGATTAATAGAGCCGACCGCAGGGAGCATTCGGTTTGACGGCACGGATATCACCTCATTAGGCCCGGAGCAGCTGCGTCAGCTGAAAACCGACATGCAGATTGTTTTCCAGGATCCGTACGGTTCGTTGGACCCCAAGTGGACCATTCAACGGACGCTGGAGGAGCCGCTTCGCACCCATTTGAAATTATCCGCTCAAGACATCAAGGCCAAGGTCGGCGAGATGCTGGAAGTCGTCGGATTAAATTCGCATCACGCTCTTCGATATCCGCATGAGCTGTCCGGAGGACAACGGCAGCGTATCGGCATTGCGCGGGCTTTGATTCTTCAGCCCAAATTCGTGGTTCTTGACGAGCCGGTTTCAGCTTTGGACGTATCCATACAAGCCCAAATTCTGAATTTGATGCAGGATCTGCAAAGCCGTTTGTCGCTCACCTACTTGTTCGTTTCTCATGATTTGTCGGTCGTTCGATTCATTAGCGATCGGGTCGGCGTCATGTATTTAGGCAGAATGGTAGAGATGGGGCCCACGGAGGAGCTGTTTGAGCGCCCGCTTCATCCTTACACCCAAGCGCTCATCTCGGCGATCCCCGAACCGGACCCGGACAAGCGCAGGGAGCGAATTGTGCTATCCGGGGATGTTCCCAGCCCGCGCAATCCTCCTTCGGGATGCGCTTTTCATACCCGTTGTCCGCTAGTTAAGCCGGAATGCAGGAACATACAGCCCGAGTGGCGGATGGTTGACGGGAACCGTTATATTGCTTGTCACTTATATGAGAAGAACAACAATTCCAATTGATTACCATGATCTCACAGGAGAAAGCGGGTTTTAAAGGATGCTCGTAACGACCAAATGGCAAGGCAAACGCTCATTTCAATCGGTAGGCCCTTCCGGGTTCAGCATAAGCATGGACGCAACGCCGGCTTACGGCGGAGACGGAGAGGGGGCGACGCCGATGGAGCTTCTGCTGGCAGGCTTGGCAGGCTGCATCGGGATAGATATTACGATGATTTTGAATAATTTCTTGCATACGGTGGAACACCTGGAGATCGATGCCGAGGGTTCCCGAAGAGAAGCGGCGCCCAAAGGCTTTAACGCCATCGAGCTGACGGTAAGGGTCGATGGGACGATCCCCGACTACCGCGTGTGGAACGCCATCGAGTTGGGAAGCAAAAAGTACTGCTCTGTGTCCGATTCACTGAATGCGGATATCACGTACAGACTTATTCTTAACGGAATTGAAGTGCCCAATCCTAAAGCGCTGCCGCAATGAGCGAATAGGTAACTATACAAGCAAAATAACCGGCTGTTGCAGCCGGTTATTTTGCTTTACCTTGTAAACCGCTGATTAACCGGATGAGGTTGTTTTAGTTGAGACAAACACCCGCGCTGCTCATGGTACTAATAATCCGAGTAAACCGATTGACATTTACACATATTGAGTTAAAATAACCTTAACAGGTTTTGAAAGAGTCCAATGATAAGGGGGGAATTGAAAATGAAGACAGTTGCGATCATCGGAGGCAGTCAAACCGATACCTACAAAAAAATGGGTGAAAAGCGCGGTTTGATCGTCGTGCATCATAATGGAAAGACGGGTGGAGGCTCTGTAGAAAACTATTTTCAACGAATCATTAATAAAGCCGATGTTATTATAATCTTAAAAGGAGCGATCAAGCATACTTCGATGTGGGCCGTGCGCGAGCTCGCGGAAAAAAAGGGTAAGAAAATCGACTATCATGATGGCTTCGGTGCATCTGGAGCGTTAGAGAAGGCTCTACAAATAGTTGGATAATGAAGTTCAATAAAACCCCGCCAAAGGAGATGGCAGAAATAACCTGTTTATTAACGCCGTAGACCCTATTCCAGTGCAGCTGGAAGAGGGTCTATTCATCTGTGGACGAATGACTGTTCAGTCCGGCAACGAAGAACCCGTTCAACCGTTCCCCTTCTGGATCTCCAGCTTCAGCAGATTGAGGAATTTCTTGGCCGCGGGAGACAGCGGTTTATCCTTGGACCGGATCCAGCCGAAATACGTTCTGTGCTTTTGCTCGAAATCCGCGATGTCGACGGTAATGATATCCCCGTTGATGATGTAGGGATCGTAATGCACGATATTGCTGGTCCCGATGCCGATGCCCAGGCCTTCAATGGTCGCCCTTTTGATCACATCATTGCTGTCCGTTGTGAACAGGATCTTAAACGGCCCGTATTTGTCGGATAATTCCTTGACGAACTGTTTCACATTCTCACTCTTGTACAGGACCAGCGGATATTTCGCCAATTCCTCCGTAGTGATCGTACCGTTGAAGGCCAGAGGCGTATTTTTCCCTACATACACCTTCATCTTCGCTTCCAGAAGCTTCTCGAAATAAAAACTTTCATACGTTTTCAGCAGATCCTCAGGAATGGTGATCAGGCCAATCTCGGCGTGCTGCAGCCTTAAATCCTCGAGAATATCGCTTGTTCCTTTTTCGTTGATTTCGATATGGATATCGGGGTGATCGCTTCTAAAGGCTAACAGGGTGTTGAACAGCAGCATCATCATGTTGGGAATGACCGAAATTTTCAATTCGCCGGTTATCAGGCTTTTATGCATGTGTGCTTCCTGCCTCAGCTCCCGCAGATTGCTTAAAATTTCATAGGCTTTCTTAATGATCACTTTGCCTTCATCGGTTGGGTAGGTTCCCATTCGTGACCGGTTGAAAATTTTAATGCCCAGCTCCTCTTCGAGACTGGTAATCGACTGGCTGATTCCGGATTGCGAAATATGCAGTTTTTCCGCCGCGATCGATATTGAACTCGTTTTGGCCACTTCAACGATATATTCCAATTGTTCAATATTCATCGTCTTACTCCCCGTATGAGTTAATAGTGCAGTATGCCTTCATCATACCATATTTCATGACATGGATTGCCGTCATGCAAGCTGCCCGGCCTGATCCATAACTTCAGCTTAACTAAAGATCACTATTATTAATTTTACATTAATTGCATTAATGCTATAAGATAAATCCATCCTTATGTAAGGGCTTTCAGTTTACAATATCGACTTAAGTGTAAGGGCTTGGAAAATGATCAGAGGAGCGATGGCCGTGAAAAAATTGATAAACAACCCGGAGCGGGTTGTAGATGAAATGATAGAAGGCTTCATCCATGCATTTGGAAACGATTATACCAAAGTGGACGGCATTAACGGAATTGTCCTTAAACACAAAAAAGACAAAGTCGGCCTTGTCATCGGGGGCGGCAGCGGTCATGAACCCCTGTTTCTCGGTTATGTGGGTGAGGGTTTGGCGGACGGGGCGGCGATCGGCCATGTGTTCGCTGCGCCGACTCCGAGCACCATACAAGGCGTAGCCAAAGCGGTCGATTCGGGCAGGGGTGTCCTGTTTCTGATCGTGAACTATGCCGGGGATGTGCTGAATTTCGAAATGGCGGCGGAGATGCTGGACATGGAGGGGCTGACAACCGCAACCGTACCTGTATATGACGATGTGGCCTCCGCGCCGCCGGAAAGAATCCATGACCGGAGAGGCGTTGCCGGATTCCTGTTTGTCCTCAAAGTCGCAGGAGCCGCAGCCGACCAGGGACACAGCCTGGATGAAGTCGTGCGGATCGCCCGGAAAGCAAGCGAGGCCACCCGCTCCGTATCCGTTGCGCTGTCACCGGGTACCATACCCGGCTCGGTTAAACCGTCGTTTACGCTCGCGGACGACGAAATCGAATTCGGCATGGGCATCCACGGCGAGCCTGGCATCAAACGAACAAAGCTGATGCAGGCGGACGAACTGACGGACAACATGCTGGATTACATGCTGGATGATCTTCCCTTCGCCAGCGGCGATGAAGTCTGCGTGCTGGTCAACGGTCTCGGCTCAACGACGCTTATCGAACTTATGATCGTCAATCGCAGAGTGTCCCGGGTTTTGGCCGGGCGCGGCATTGCCATCCATGACACTGTAATCGGAAATTATTGTACAACGATGGAAATGGGAGGCGTTTCGATCTCGCTGATCCGATTGGACGACGAGCTGAAACGGTATTACAACCATCCCGCACAATCCTCTTTTTATCATAACATGCACAGACAGGAGCGATGATCGTGGAGAACACGTTAAACGTACAGATGACCTGTGATTTGTTCCGGTTTGTCGGCGAGAGGATCATCGAAAGCAAACCGATCCTTACGGAGGTTGACGGTGCCATCGGCGACGGCGATCATGGCATCGGCATGTCTATCGGTTTTACGGCGGCCATCCAGAAATTGAACGAAACCGAGATGACGAGCATCAACGATATTTTCAGAACGATCGGCATGTCCATGATCAACTCCATGGGCGGCGCGTCGGGCATCATCTTTGGCACCATGTTTACAGGCGGCGTGAAAAACATGCCGGTCATGGACCGGATCGATTTGGAAGCGCTGTCAACCATCATGGAAAATGCGTTGAAAGCGGTCAAGGAACGCGGAAAGGCCGATCTCGGGGATAAGACGATGATTGATGCTCTGCAGCCGGCCGTTGCCACGCTGCGGAAATATGCGGATAAATCCGCCAGTTTGCTAGACGCGCTGAAGGCAGCGGAAGAAAGCGCGCGAGTCGGCGTGGAGAATACCAAGCAGTATGTATCCAGGTTTGGCCGGGCGAAAGCGCTGGGAGAGCGGGCGATCGGACACCAGGATGCCGGAGCCACCTCCGTCTGGATCATTTTCCGCGCGATGGCCGCCTGGATCGAAAATAGGAAAGCTGTCAGCAGCTAATGGACAAGGAGATGTCAAGTATGAGCATAGCCCCTAAGTTAATCGATACGGACGTACACAATTCGATGGCCGACAGGAAGGACCTGCTTCCGTATTTGCCCAAAGCGTGGCATCAGCAATGGATGGAGTACGGTTACGGCATGGAAGGCTCCAAAACCTGGTCTCCTGTAGGCGTGCTGCGCAAAGACGCCGTTCCTGACAACGGCGGTACAGTGGCAAGCGATCCTTACTTCGTATTGAAGGACCATATATACAAATATGGCATCGATTACGCGATCTTAACCGGCACCCCGTACATGAATGCGATTTCGCTCTGCTACGATCCGGACTATGGCAATGTGCTCGCGTCGGCGCTGAACGACTGGACTGTGGAAACGTGGTTGAAGGCGAGCCCTCATTATAAAGGCTCCATTCATGTGAACCATTCAGATCCGGCTGCGGCCGTCAAGGAAATCGAACGGATGGCCGGCCATAAAGATATGGTCCAAATTATTATGTGCAGCGCTGCAAGAGTGCCGTACGGTCAGCGGTTCTACCATCCGATCTATGAAGCTGCCGAACGGCACGGACTGCCGGTTGCCGTTCATCCCGGCTTGGAAGGCTTGGGCCCGACCTATCCTCCTACCCCATCCGGCTATCCGACGCGGTTTATGGAATGGGAAAACGTGCTTCCCCTCAACTTTATGACGCACGTGAACAGCCTGGTCTGCGAAGGGGTATTCGAGAAATTCCCGGCATTCAAATTTGTCGCCATTGAAGGCGGCGTATCCTGGCTTCCGCATCTGATGTGGAGGATGGACAAAAACTACAAGGCGCTCCGGGATACGGTTCCCTGGCTGAAGAGACTGCCGTCCGAATATATCAAGGAGCATATCCGGCTGACTACGCAGCCGATCGAGGAGCCGGTCAGCCCGGAACATCTGGTGCAAATCTACAAAATGAGCGGTGCGGAGGATGTCGTCATGTATTCTTCGGATTACGCGCATTGGGATTATGATCCCCCTAAGGTAGCGCTTGCCCCCTTCCCCAGGGAGATGAGGGAGAAAATAGGTGCCGGAAACGCGATGGAGCTGTACGGATTGAAGGAAGCGGTTTCAACAACCGTGTAGAGGAGGACGTAGATGAACAAGTACGCAGCTGCCAAGGTCGCCGAGTTGGCGGAGCGCGGCCGGAAGGTCGTTACAGTGAATGGAATCGAAATCGGGATTTTTCTTGTAAACGGGCAATACTTCGCTTGGCGCAACATGTGCCCGCATGCCTACGCGCCGGTATGTGTCGGGATGGTGTGCGGTACCCACCTTCCGTCAGATGTGTATGAATATGAATTCGGACGCGAACAGGAAATATTGCGCTGTCCCTGGCACGGATGGGAATTCGACCTCCGTACAGGGGAGCATCTGGTGAATAGCGGAACGAAGCTCAGGGGATATCCCGTGGAGCAGGACGGCGAGGACTTATATTTGGTATTCAAATAACGACAAAACGCATAATCGCCTGCAAGAACTGCATCGGTGATTACCTGGAGGTGCCTGCATGCTGGAGTTAACGGATGTGAGCAAGCACTACGGCGGCATTAAAGCCGTCGATAAGGTGAGCTTCAAAGTTTATCCGAACGAAGTCGTAGGTCTGATCGGGCCCAACGGATCAGGAAAGACGACCATGATGGACCTGATTTCGGGGCATACCCCTCTGACAAGCGGCCACATCGTATTCAACGGCCAAGATATTACGCGTCACAACGCGACGAAGATAGCCCGTGCCGGTATTCGGAGAACGTTTCAGACAACAAGCCTTTTTAAGGACTGTACGGTATTGGAGAACTTGTCCATAGCCTCCCATCTCGAGGACAAGCGATCATTGTTTAATGTGACGACACGTAAACAAAGCCAGCTCAACATCGAGCATAAATCGCTTGAGCTGCTGGAGTTCGTCGGGATCGACAGCGCCTATGCGGACCGGTCCGTATCGGAGCTTAGCACGGCGGATCAGCGGCGGCTTATGGTCGCGATGGCGATGGTCGGCGATCCGGCCTTCATTCTGCTCGATGAACCGTCGGCAGGGATGATTGTCGGGGAGCGCGACGATTTTCAACATCTCCTTCTGAAAATTAAAAACCGGGGCATCTCCATCCTGATTGTTGAGCATCATATGCGCTTGTTGTCCAAAATTTGCGACAGGATGGTTGTGCTGAACTTTGGAAAAGTGATAGCCGACGACAAACCGGAGATCGTCCAGCGGGACCCGGTCGTCGTTGAAGCCTATCTGGGAAGGGGAAGTGCAGCTCATGCTCACGGTTGAAAATTTGCATGTTTCCTGGGGAAGCCTCGAGGTGCTGCATGGGATCAGCTTCACGGCGAAGGAAGGCCAGACAACGGTTGTGCTGGGCCCGAACGGAGCGGGAAAAACATCGACGATGAAGGCGGTACTGGGATTGGCCCGAATCACCCGGGGGTCCATTACATTCAACGGCGTGGACATTACCCGCATGTCTCCGCGGGAACGCATTCTGCAGGGGATTGCGCTCTGTCCGGAAGGAAGGCAGGTGTTCCCCACGCTTACGGTTAAAGAGAACCTGGAGCTGGGCGGGTATCTCCGGTCGGACGCATCGGCCATCCGGAGCGATGTGGAAAGGCTTGTCGAATGGTTCCCGATTCTGAAGGATCGCTGGACGCAGCCGGCCGCTAACTTGAGCGGCGGGGAGCAGCAGATGCTTGCCGTGGCGAGAATGCTCATGTCGCGGCCCCGGATGGCGCTGCTGGATGAGCCGTCTCTAGGGCTGGCCCCTATGATGGTCGAGAAAATCGGAGAGATCGTGAACAAGATCCGCGAGGAAGGTACGTCCGTTCTGCTGGTGGAACAGAATGCCAATATGGCTTTATCGGTTTCCGATTACGCTTATGTCCTGGATGCCGGTTCCATCGTGAAGGGAGGGTCGACCGAAGAGGTGAAGACGGATTCGATCGTACAAAGCGTTTATCTGGGTGTCTAGCCTTACAAATCCATTAAAGGGGAACAAACAAATGAAAAAAACAAGGCTGGTTATGATTGTAGCATTGTTGGTTTCTGTATTTGCAGCGGGGTGCGGGAACTCGTCGTCGTCTTCTTCCGAACCGACGATCGTCATCGGGGAGACCGAGCCGCTTTCCGGACCGCTTGCCGTTTATGGCGTACCGCAAAATAACAGCATCAAGCTCGCCGTCAAACATATCAATGAGCGGGGCGGAATCGACGTCGGGGGGAAGAAACATAGGATTGAGCTGGTTTCGCTCGACGATCAATTCAACCCGACAACCGCACTTAGCAATATCAAGAAAATGGTGGAGCACGAGAAGATCCAGTTTCTCGTCGGTTTCATGAGCGGCTCCTCGGTAATGCCCGCCTTTCCTTACATTAAAGAAAATAAGCTTCCGACCCTTGTCGGCGTAGCTCCCGACAAAGCGATCACGGCAACGAATAACCCCTACGTCTTTCACGTCCGCCCGCCGAGTGACTTCACGGGCCTGACGAGCGGAAGGTTTATCGGCGAAGAGCTGAACGTAAAAACGATGGCTGTGGTCGGTACGACCGCCCAAGGGTTCTTCAAGGACCTGATCGAGGGTGTACAGCAGGGGCTTCAATCCACCGGCGGCAGCATCACAACGGTACAGGGCTTCAAAGTCGGAGATCAGGATATTACGGCACAGCTGACAGCGGCAATCGCGACGAAACCGGATGCCATTTACGTCGGGGCCGACGTAGAATCAGCGGCGTTCGTCTATAAACAAGCCAAAGAATTGGGATATAAGGGCCGACTGCTCGGTTTCAACGGAGGCTCGAAGGCACAGTTTGAGAAAATTGTTTCCGCCGATGTGCTCGAAGGCATCTACGACATGATTCCGGCAGAAATCAATCCGTCCGATCATTCGATCAACGGTCCGTACGCGCAGACCTTCCTGGATAAATATAAAGCGGAATATAACGTGGAAGCGCCGCCAAGCACCGGCTACGGTTACGATCTGATGAACATTCTGGCCGCGGCGATCGAGCAGGCTGGAACGACGGACGCGGATGCGGTCGTGAAAGCGCTGAACGAGATGCCGGTTCCGAAAGAGCATATGACGATGAAATGGATCCCGGTGGAAGGCAAGATGTTTGACAAGAACAATCAGGCCTATGTGCCGAATGCAAGCTTCGTATGGACGGGCGGAGATAAGAAGGTGCATAAAGAAATGAACAGCCCTGTCCAAGAATACTCGGAAGGATTGGCCAAAATCAGAAACGCGTCCAAGTAAACAAAAGCGAAGATGGCCGGGCCGCCGATACGCTTCGGACGGGTCCGGCCAAACGAACATAGGCTTCGAACGGAGGGACTATATTGAATGAGCTTTTGCAGCAGTTGGCGAACGGGTTGGTCATGTCCAGCCTGTACCTGCTCCTTGCGTTAGGTTTGTCTTTGGTATTCGGGGTTCTGCATATTCCTCATTTTGCATTCGGGTCGGTCGCGGTGCTCGGCGGATATTTCGGCTTGGTGTTTATCAATCGGATGGGCTTTCCCATCTGGATATCCATCCTGCTGGCGATCGCGATTTCAACGGCAGCGGGCATTCTGCTGGAGCGGCTCCCGTACAAGAACGCGAATGAGCTGCCTCCCCTCAATATATTTATTATTTCACTGGGACTGATGACGTTCCTGAATAATACGATGCAGCTGATCTTCGGGCCGGACCAGTTCCAGGTCAAATTGGACGCGGGCGGCATGATCAAGCTTGGTCCCGTTATGCTTACCGAACTGCGCTTGATTCTGATCCTGACCGCAATCAGCATTACGGTGGCGACAGCCGTTATTTTGAAGAAGAGCAAGCTGGGCACAGCGATTCGTGCCGTCGCCGAGAACCGTGAAGCAGCCCTGCTGATGGGCATCAGCATCAAAGGCATATCGGCATTTGTATTTGGCTTTGCCTCGGCTGTAGGCGCCCTCGTCGGCATCTTGTATGGAGGATTGTATTCCCTGGTCCCGACCCGGGGCAACGATCTGATCTTTTTCGGTTTTGCGGCGCTCGTATTGGCCGGAATGGGCAACCTCATGGGAACGATCATATCCTGTTTGATCATCGGCATCTTCCAATCTCTGACCATCGGATACATTTCGAGCCATTATTCAACCGTAGCGGTTTTCGTGATGATCATTCTGGTTCTTGTGTTTAAGCCGATGGGGTTGTTTGCCAAGGAGGTCAGGCGATGAAAACGATCCTGAACCGCGGCTCCCTGCTGTCGATCGCCCTCGTCCTTCTGGCCGCCTTGATCCCTCTGTTCACCACGTCTTCTTATTACCAGGGCCTTTTCATATTAACGTTCATATGGATCGTGGTGAATCAGGGCTTAAACATTATTCTTGGATTTACAGGCTATACGTCGCTGGTGCAGGGCGGACTGTTCGGCGTCGGAGCCTATATAACGGCTATTTGCGCGACTACGTTCGGCATGAACGTTTGGTCCGCGGCACTGATCGCCATCGCGGGCAATGGTCTGATCGCTTTGACGCTTGCCTTAATTGTGTTTCGGACCAGCGGTCATTTCTTTGCGATTCTGACATTGTCGATGTCCCTTATTCTGGATGAGCTTTTTCATAATCTGGCCATTACCGGCGGGAATCTCGGAATCTCCGGAGTACCCGGCTTGTTCCCGAGCTCATGGCCGAGAGAGACCTACTATTATTTCGTGCTGGCGGTCATGCTGCTCGCAATCGCATTCGTAGCCTGGCTGCGCAAGTCGCGACTCGGTTACGGACTGCGCGGCATCGGCTCGAATGACAGGCTGGCGGCCAGCGTAGGCGTTCCGCTGTATGTGTACAAGACGGCTTCATTTGTATTGTCGGCTTTGTTTGCCGGCGTGGGCGGGGTTTTGTACGTCTATTTTACCGGGTTTGTCAGCCCGGCGCCCTTCAACGTCGCGGCATCGATGGCGTGTCTGCTTGCCGTTGTCATCGGCGGTTCGGGAACGCTGCTCGGCCCGGTATTGGGATCGATCCTGCTCGTGTTTTTACCGGCCTGGCTGCAAAACTTCCAGGATTACCAGTTGACCATCTACGGCCTGGCCGTCATCTTAATCATCCGGTTTATGCCGAAAGGGCTGGTTGGGCTAGGGCGTTATTTCAAGCGGAATAAAGCGGTGCCGAAACCGGCAAAAACAGGCGGCGAGGAAATATCTCTGCAACGATAAGATACTGTTCGAACAGCAAAAAAACTTATGATCATGAGGTCATAAGTTTTTTTATTTCTAAATCTTGAAATTGTAGTAGAAAGTTGAAAGCGCCCAGCCGGCCATATGGATGATTAAAAGCATGGCTAATACGGCTTCAATAGCGTTCCCTTTCAACTGGATTTGGATTGCTCGCAACGTTTAATAAATCTCACCTATTTTCAGCAATTCTGATTAAATTAACAGCAATATCCGTTATTTCAATGGCTGACATGTGTGGTATTATTGATCACGTAGCAGTCGTTTTATGTCGAATCAAATATACAAATAGTACTATTGAGGGGTGGTACTGATTTCTTTAATAATTCACACTCCGACGAATCTTGCTCTCCGAAGAAATGGAATTTATGTTCGAGCGGATCAAAGCGAATGGCAGTATAATTGGCCGGTTCATACGCATGAAGGCTTTGAAATTTATTATTTCATTCGCGGGAGCGCCAATTACATTATCGGTGAGGATATTTATGATTTGTCGCCAGGTGACATGCTGCTATTTCGCGGCAGCACGATTCATAGAGTGAATCCTGCGAAAGACGTTCCCTATGTCCGGAGTTATGTTAACTTTACGGAATTGTTTCTCAAGGAGCAATTACCGCCCGAGATGTATCAGAAATTGTTATCGTTGTTTGACGCCCCCGGCGGCTTGCTGATTCGCTGGGCACTCGACGAGCAAGGTGAAATTGAGAGCGGTTTCCGACTTTTGCAGCAAGAAATTGAACGCGAAGCGTTCGGATACGAAGTGATTCTGAAGACGTATCTTGCGCAATTGTTAATTAAGATTTACAGGAAGTCCAAGCATCTGGTCGAATTTTCGCCTACTGAACAGCCGTCCCATAGTCAGGCGAATGTAAGGCGAATTTTGCAGTACATTAACCAGCATTTCACAGAAAACATCACGCTGGCCGATCTTTCGAAAGCGCTCCATTTGAACAAATATTACATTTGTCATTCTTTTAAGGAAGTCACGGGATACACGGTTAACAATTATTTGATGAGCAAGCGGATTGAAGAGGCCAAGAAGCTGTTGCTGACGACGAATGAACCGGTTAGTGCTATCGCAGAAAAAATCGGCTTCAACACTTCGGTGCATTTCAGCCGTTCGTTTAAGCAGTATGCCGGAGTGTCGCCGCAAATTTTTCGAAAAGTAAGCGTTAGCAAATGACCATGTTGATTATAAGAGGGAGTTGATTGCAATGAGAAAAAGCTTCAAATTTGTATCGGTTACTCTGGTTTTGGTTATGTTAGCCTTGATGTCTCTTGCTTGCGGCAAGAAAGACGACGATCCTGCAGCTTCGGACGGCAAGAAAAATGCGACGCTTGATTTCGTATGGTTCTCGGATGGTGTCGAAGGCGGAGTCATGAAGGACATTATTAAAGATTACGAAGGAAAAAATCCGAACATTAAAATCAATTTAATTGAAATTGCTTACAAGGATTTATCGACCAAAATGAAGACGATGGTCGCCGGAGGAAAGCCGCCGGCACTTGCGCGGATCAGCACAACTGAGATCGGGGCGTTCTCCAATCAGGCGTTGGATCTCGCAACTTATGTCGGAGGCGTCGATAAATTTACAGAGCAATTTATCGATTCCATTAAACCTTATTACGTGGTCGACAATAAAGTTATTGCCGCTCCGATGGATGTGACGGCAAACGGATTGATTTATAACAAGACGCTTTTTGACAAAGCCGGAGTGAAGGTGCCTACTTCTCCCGATGCTGTATGGACTTGGGACGAATTCAGTGCAGCTTTGAAGCAGGTTATGGAAAAGGGCGGAGCCAAATACGGGATGGTATGGGACTTCACGCCACATCGCTGGTCCACGCTGCTGTACCAGTTCGGCGGCAGCATGATCAGTCAAGACGGCACGAAAGCAACGATTAACAATGAAGCGGGCGTTCAAGCGGCCGATTATTTCAAAAAGCTGCACAAGGATGGCGTCATGCCGATTTCCGTTTGGCTCGGCGGCGAAAACCCGAACAACCTATTCCGTTCCGGTACGGTAGCCGCACATTTGGCCGGAAACTGGATGGTCAGCAACTACAAAGACATTACCAACTTCGAGTGGGGCGTAACGTATATGCCGAAGGCGAAGCAGCGCTCCTCCGTTCCTGGCGGTAAATTCGTGATGGCCTTCAAAAACTCCGGTGTAGAGAAAGAAGCGGCGAGCTTCATCGAATACTTGTCCAGCAAGGAAGTGAACTCGAAATTTAATAAAGAATCTTTGTTCATGAGTCCGCGCAAAGACAGCAGCAAGCTGGATTATGCATTCGGCAAAGAGATGTTCGAAGTATTCGCTAACGAGTTGAATAACACGGCTCCAGCCGCAGCTGAAGATTGGTCCAAGCAAGGCATCGTTCCGAAATTCAGCAACGATTTGAAAAATAATTTGGTCGAGGTCATCACCGACAAATCAACGGCCAAAGAAGCTATGGATAAAACAGCTAAAGCGATCGACAAAGCCATTAGCGACGATAAGAAAGACGATAAAAAATAATAGGTTGAAGGCTGCTGCGATAGGCGGCAGCCTTTGATTTTTATTAGGAAAGGGGAAGCAATAATGTCAGCGCATGCTATGGATACCGGGATGAAGAAAAAGTCGCGGCCGAAAAAAAAGCTACAACTAGCTCCGTATTTATTTGTCTTGCCTAACTTTTTGATTTTTTCCGTGTTTATTGTGATCCCGACGCTTATCGGTTTTGTATATTCCTTTCACGAGTACGACGGGTTAAATCCGATGAGCTTTGTAGGTATCGATAACTACAAAGAAGTATTCGCCAATGAGGAGTTCTGGACGGCCCTGAGCAAGACCGCTTTGTATGCGGCCACTGTGGTGCCCGGTATTTATTGCTTATCATTGGCCGTAGCGATACTGCTTATTCAGCAAATTAAGCTTAGGGGTTTGTTCAGAGCCATTTTTTATTGGCCGACTATGATTTCATTCATCATTGTCGGTTTGACCTGGAAATGGATTTTCGGAGATTTCGGTATTTTAAATTATGTGTTAACCCTTGTCGGAGCGGAGCCGGTTCACTTTCTATCTGATCCGACTTATGCCAATCTGTCGGTTATTGTTGCGACCCTGTGGTCGCGGGTCGGGTTTTTCATGGTCATCTTCATGGCCGGATTGCAGGTCATCCCGAACGATTATTACGAAGCGGCGCATCTCGACGGCGCATCCAAGCTGCGTTCCTTCTGGAGCATCACGCTGCCTCTTCTGAAGCCAACGAGCCTGCTGGTCATCATGATTTCGTTAATCGACGCGTTTAAGGCGTATCCGCTGATGTTCGCTCTTACGGGCGGCGGTCCGGGAAGAGAGACGACATTTATCGTTCAATATATTTATGAGATCGGCTTCGCCAAGCAAGAGCTCGGTATGGCAAGCTCCATGTCGGTCGTATTGTTCGCGCTCATTGCCGTTTTTACCGTCGTGCAATTCAAGCTCTCCAAAGGAGGCGCAAACTAATATGGAAATGAAACCGCTGGTTAGAATATCGGTGTATACGCTGTTAATTGTTTTTGGATTGTTTTGGTTGTTTCCGGTACTTTGGGTCGTACTCTCGGCTTTCAAGACGAACACGGATCTGTATAGTTTTCCTCCGAGCCTTTTTCCGAAGACCGTGACGTTTGAGCATTTCATCGCTGCCTTTGATAAAGGGAACTTTGGGGCTTATTTCATCAACAGCACCATCGTCACCGTTTCTTCGACGCTGCTGCTGCTGCTTATCAATTCTATGGCTGGATTCGCCTTGGCCAAGTACCGATTTAAAGGCGATACGTTCCTCTTGGTCGGATTTATTTCCACCTTGATGATTCCTCTGGAAGTCATCATGATTCCGATTTTTAAGGTGATCAGTTTTCTCGGGCTGTACAACAATTTGCTCAGCATCATTATTCCTCCAGCGGCAACGCCAACAGGTGTGTTCCTGCTGAGACAATATTTGCTTTCCGTTCCGGATGAACTGCTGGAAGCGGCGCGGATAGACGGCGCATCCGAGTGGAGGATCTACTCGCGAATTATTTTGCCGGTCTGCAAGCCAATCCTGGCGGTACTGGCGATCTTCTCCTTCATGTGGCGTTGGGATGATTTCTTGTGGCCGCTGATCGGGATCAGTGATCCTTCCTTGTACACGATTCAACTCGCGCTTTCCAATTTCATCGGGGAGTTCAATGTGGATTGGGGCAGTTTGCTTGCGATGTCCGTAATTACGATGATACCGGTTCTTGTCGTGTTCCTGATGTTCCAGCGCTATTTTGTCAGCGGCATGGTAACTTCGGGGATGAAATAAAGGATCATGAATCATAACAACTTGACCGCCGCAGCTATGGAGGCTGTGGCTATTTTTTCTCGATAGCAAGGTGTATGGAACAAATAAGGGGAAGCGGCAATTAGGGGACAATATCGGTTAAATATATAGCAACAATTGCAAAGTAAAAAAACGAGGAAATGCTATGATGAATATAAGATCCCGGTTAATTCCGTTGGAACGAACTTGGTTGATCGTATAACAGAATGATTAACATGTATCGGATATTGTGGTGGATATCAAAATGGTTTGGTAGGGAAGGGGTAAGGAATTATGCTGGTAAGCAACACATTACTGCAGGTCATCGAAGGGCATAATTATTTGGATCTCATTACAAATGCAGCCAGATACCGAATTATTTTGATGAAAGACGAGGTGATTCGAATCCGGTGCTCCTTCGACGAACAATTCGTTGAAGAGGCTTCCTACGTTCTCGCGATGACGGCTTGGGAAGATAAATTGGACTCCATCGTCGACGGCCGGAAAAAAATAGAGGCGCTTCCCGTTAACTATCAAGATTCGGACACGCAATTCGTGCTATCAACGCAAAAGTTGAACGTCATTATCCATAAACAGCCTTTTGCTATCGAAATTCAAGATAAACAGGGTACGGTGCTTCATGCGGATTTGAAGGAAAGATCCTATGTCAAAGACAAGCAAGGCCGGTTGTATCACTATTCGTGTATGAACGATGAGGACTATTTCTACGGCTTCGGCGAGAAGGCCGGCGCTTTGAACAAGAAAAAAAGAAGAATGCGTATGCACAATGTGGACACGCTCGGTTACGACTCCGAACATACGGACCCGTTGTACAAGCATATTCCCTTTTATATAAAGCTCAACGGCAAAACTCAGCAGGCGACCGGGCTATTCTACCACAATTCCTGCGATTCGGTCTTCGATATGGGCTGTGAGCGGAGCGGCTATTGGAACCCTTATTCGTATTTTTGTGCGGACGGCGGGGAACTGGACATCTTCTTTATGTATGGACCGGAAATAAAAGACGTCGTACGTCATTACACCGATTTAACCGGTAAAACGATTCTGCCTGCCAAGTATTCCCTCGGGTATATGGGTTCCACCATGTACTATACCGAGCTGGAGAAAGATTCCGACAAAGCGATTTTGAGCTTCCTGGACAAATGCAAGGAAGAAGGCATTCCGTGCGACGGGTTCTTCATGTCGTCCGGCTATACGACGGGTCAAGACGGAAAGCGCTATGTTTTCAATTGGAACAACGACAGGTTCCCGGATCCTAAGGCGTTTATCGGGGAGCTCATGCAGAAAGGCGCAGCGCTCGTGCCGAACATTAAGCCGGGTATGCTGACTACGCATCCGTTGTACAAAGAATTTGATGAAGCGGGAGCTTACGTAAAGGACCAGAACGGGGAAGGCCCGCAAACAGACCGCTATTGGGGCGGCCCGGCATCGTTCGTGGATTTTACGAATCCCGAAGGCAGAGCGCTGTGGAAGAAGCACCTGAAGGAATCCTTCATCTCACTCGGCGTCACTTCCATTTGGAATGATAACAACGAATATGAAATTAACAATGAGGACGCGTTATGCGATTTTGAAGGCGAAGGTAAACCGATCAGCGAGCTGCGTCCGATCATGCCGAACCTGATGGCCCAGATGGCCAAGGAGGCGATTGCCGAGGTCGAACCGAACATCAGGCCGTACATTGTGAACCGGGCGGGCTTCGCGGGCATCCAGCGGTTTGCCCAGACGTGGGCCGGAGACAACAGCACAAGCTGGAAGAGCCTGAAATTCAATATACCCGTTATTCTGGGCATGGGACTTTCGGGCGTGGCTAATCAAGGCTGCGATATCGGGGGGTTCTTCGGTCCGGCGCCGGAACCGGAGCTGTTCGTGCGCTGGGTGCAGAACGGTATTTTTCAGCCCAGGTTCTCCATTCATTCCTGCAATACCGACAATACCGTGACCGAGCCTTGGATGTACCCTTCTTATACGAAGTATATCCGTGAAGCCATCCAGCTTCGCTACAAGCTGGCGCCTTATTTCTACTCCCTGCTGTTCGAAGCTTCCACAGAAGGTTCGCCGGTTATGCGCCCGCTGGTTTATGAGTTCCAGCAGGATGCCCGGGTATGGGAAGAGAGCTTTGACTTCATGCTCGGACGCTCCATCCTGGTTGCGAACGTGCTGGAGGAACAGGCCAAGACGAGAAAAGTATACTTGCCGAAAGGCTGCGATTGGATCGAGTGGAACAGCAAAAAACGGTATGCGGGGGGACAAACGATTGAGTTTGACGTTACCCTGGCCTCCATTCCGATGTTCCTCCGGACCGGTGCGATTGTGCCGATGGCTGTCGGTCTGAATAACCTCCATCAAGACGTGATGGAAGAGCTGCGGCTGATCATTGAACCGTCGGAAGATGCGAGCTTCGTGCTGTATGAGGATGACGGGCTGACCAACGATTATCAGCGTGGAGCTTATCTGCAGACGACGATCCGCGTGAAAGCCGGCCAAGAAACCGTCATTTCGTTCTCAAACGAAGGTGAATATGACAGTACGCTGAAAACGTTGGTGATCGACTTGATTTGCAAAGAGATCGCTCCGGTTCAAGTGAAGCTGCAGGGCAGGAAGCTTGCCATGTTCCTGGATCCCAAGGAATGGAATGACCAAGCGGAAGGCTGGTACTACGATACGGAACAAAAAACGGCTAAAATTAAATATTCTCAGCTACAAACAGATTACGAGGTAAGCGTTCATTTTGACGTGAAGGATCTGATTTCCATTTAGCAGGATATGCCCTGATTCATAAGGGAAACAGGTGTTGAATCATGAAGAAACCGTTCTGTACAGAACGGTTTCTTCGCGATATCCCCAGGTGCCGTAACCTGCCCAGGTATCGTTCTCAGCAGCTTTGGAGACTACTCGTCAGCCGCTTCTCCGGCCAGTTTATCGATGATTTGCTCAACGGCTTCACTTAGGAGATCCGTAGGCGTGATGTCTTCCTGGTCAGCGGGTGTAGGAATACTGTTATTCGTGAAGTGTTCGAAGTAATCTTCTTTATTTTCCATGGATGAGCCTCCGGACTGCAGGATTACAAGTATGATTTGTTTACGGAGACCATCATATGCATAGAATTCCTATAAAAACTTGTTTTCGGTTTCTTTTCGTTTATCGAGACTTAATTTGATGAACAGCTGGGTCAATTCATTGGTGGGGTTGTCCAAGATAACATTTTGATTGTTCATATGAATGTGCTCTATAGACCAACTATGGAACAGAAGCTTTCCTTCCGTTTCAAGTCCCTCAAACGCAAAATCTCCTGCGTATTGATAAACACCTTGCTTATCTTTGAGAAGTATATCAAGACGTTTGGAGCTTATATGGATGCTCAGCAAAATATTATCGCCCATCTCGACAAGCATGGTGCCTCCGCGAACGCCCAAGCCAAGCTTGTACCAACGTCCGGATAACGACTCTGCAAGCGTAAAATCATCAGGGAAATCACTCATCAAGATCACCTTTTTGCATTTTTATTTAGAATACCACGAATTGAAAAAAGATATAAACAGGCAAGGGAATCTGAGTATGGATTTACATGCGGCATGCAGACAAGCCGCCTCCAACTTCCGGAAGCGGCTGCTATGAGTAATGGGGGATATATAGAATTTATTGCAGCTGGCTTTGACTGCTTTGTTGGGCTATAAGGTCTCTGGTCCAATCGATCATGCCATTCATCATATTCAAGATAAGGCTGATTACATCTTCATTGGTTAACGCCGATTTTTTTTGGTTGGTTGCGATATATTCTTGCATTTTCATTTCCAAAGCATCCGTTAAATCTTTGAGTTTTAAAAAATCGACAGCGATATCATTAATTTGCTGTCCGCTATTCGTGGCTGCGTCTTGATTACCGTTGCCGCTGCTTTGTTTATCGCTTTGGCTGCTGCTGCTTTGATGATTCCCATTATTTTCGTTACTGCTTTGATTCGTGCCGTTGTTTTGATTATTTTTATTATTATTGGATTGATTTCGGATTAAATCTTTAATTTGTTGCAATTCCTGGGTTAATAATTGGTTTTGTTCGGTTAAGCCATCGATCTGTTCCTTGATTTCACGGTTGCTTATCATAAAAATCTCCTTGACCAAAGATTAATTTTAGTTGTATTGTAACCAACAAAATACGCATTATCCAAACCGGATCCGGTTCCAATGCGTTGAATGGGGTTCTTAAAAATATTTTATAAAATGAGAGTAGACAAGAAACTAAATTTCGAATATACTCAACTTAAATGAATGCGCATTCATGGCATACATTGGAGAAGTAGATGGTTCTTCTGGTAAGGAAAGAGTAGATTTGGCTTCATTTTTGAATACGTATTCTTGGAGAAAAACTTATGGCGTCTTCTAACGATGTGGCTAAAAGGGCCGGAGTATCACAATCCACCGTTTCTCGTGTACTAAATGGCGCGGAAAGTGTAAATCCCAAGACGCGGCAGAAAGTTCTTCAAGCTATTGAAGAATTGCGATACCGTCCCAATTTGATTGCAAGAAGTCTAGTCACGAAAAGTACGAAGACCATTGCAATGGTGTCTGGTTCGATTTTGAATCCTTTTTTTGCAGAGACGACAGATTCGATTGTTCAGTATGCGAGCCAAAAAGGATACAACGTCACGGTTAGCTTTGATGAGGAACTGACCTCGAACTGGCTTGAAACCGCTATCGGAAATTCGGTTGACGGCATTCTGTTGTCCTCGCTAAAACTGGATGACCCTGTCTTTGAAGATTTACAGCGTTCCGGCGTACCTTACATGCTCTACAACCGCAAGCCGCAAATCGGCGGAAACTATGTGGTGCTGGACAACGCCCTCGCTGGCGAGCTGGTCGCCAAGCATTTATTAGATCTGGGGCATTCGCGCATTGCGTATATTTCGAAGAGCGGCAATATTTCAACGTTTAAAGAACGATTCACCGGGTTTATTCAAGCCGTTAATAGCGAGGCGTTGACGGTCGATTCCGATCTTGTTTATTTTTTGGATTTTCCCGAAGTGGAAGTTGAGAAGGTCGTATGGAAGTTAATGAACGGGCCCAAGCCTCCGACCGCAATCCTGTGCGCGAACGATGCCATTGCGCTGCAGTGCATGGATGCGCTGCTGTCAATAGGGCTTAACATTCCCGAGGATGTAAGCTTAGCGGGGATTGACAATATTAAAATTGCATCTCATCGCGCGATAAGATTGACAAGCGTCGGTCACGAGAAGTATCAAATGGGCGAGATTGCCGTGGAAAGTCTGATCAATATGATAGAGGGAATTGAAGACACGTCCACGCCCAAACAAATTGTGCTGAAGCCTGAACTGGTGGTGCGGAACACCACGTGTAAAGCTCGTTGTTGAACGGGAGTTTCTTTACAGGGATTCCCCTTCGCAAGTCTTTATGAATACGTATTCTATAAAGCGTTTACAACTGGCTGATGAATACGTGTTTTTTTAACCGGTTACAATATTCAACCCTAAACCGTCACTATTTAACGAATGGTTCATGGTAAAATAGTCTACTATTTTTGCTCGGCAAGCCATGTCCCTATTCAAACCGATTTGAATACGCATTCATTGAAGCGGTTTCAAACGCCGTAAAGGCGAGAAACATATAATCTTTTACTTTATTAAAGGGGGTTTTTGTATGAAGAAATTTTCTTTAATTACGATGAGCGCCATACTTGCCTTTGGTTTGACTGCTTGTGGAGGCGGGACCAAAGAAGCAGCCGGTGGCAGCGGTGGCTCAGGCGGTTCAAGCAGTGCCGGTGGAGCCGTTAAAATCGGCGTCATCCTTCCGCTTACCGGAGATGCAGCGCCATTAGGGGATCAAAGTAAAAAAGCCATAGAAGTAGCCGTTGAAGAAATTAACGCAAAAGGCGGGATCAAGTCCCTGAACGGCGCGAAATTAGAGCTTGTTTTTGGCGATAGCCAAGGCAATCAGCAAGCGGCGGTTTCCGAGACGGTTCGTTTGATCGATAAGGAAAAGGTTGCTCTCATCACAGGAGCTTACCAATCCGGGATGACCTTGCCTGCTTCCCAGGAAGCGGAGAAGAAGAACAAGATTTGGTTCGCTTCGGTTCCATCGGACGATTCCATTACAACACGCGGCTTTAAGAATGTATTCCGGATCGCCGATACTTCCAAAATGCGCGTTACTACACAAATCAACTTCATGAACGACCTGAAAGCGAAAGGCACGGAAATCAAGACAGTCGCGCTCGTGTATGAGAACAGCTCCTGGGGACAAGGCGTAGCGAAGTACTGGAAAGAGGATTTGCCGAAGGCGGGCTATCAAGTCGTCCTCGACGAGCCGTACGACCGGAAAGCGACCGATTTAACGCCGGTAGCCAATAAGGTGAAAGGGGCAAACCCCGACGCTATTCTGATGGTTTCCTATGTACAAGATGCGACCCTGCTGGCCAAAGCGTTCAAGCAGCAAAAGGTAACGCCAAAAGCCTTTATTTCCACGGCGGGCGGAACAGCGGATATGCAGTTCGTGAAAAATGCCGGCGAGGATGCGCTCAACTGGTTTGATATTTCCGCCTGGGAGCCGGATGTGAACCGTCCTGGATCCAAAGAGCTGGACAAACTGTTTGTGGATAAATTCGGAGGACATCCGAGCGGCGAGCAAATTAAAGAATACGCAGGCATCTACACGATTGCGGATGCGCTGGAGCGTGCGAAATCGACGGATACGGAAGCGCTTCGCAAGGCGTTGAAAGAAACGAATCTGACAAGCGGTCCGACTCAAATTTACACGAAAACGATTCACTTTAATGAACAAAATACGCTGCCGGATCCAAGCTTAGTTATGGCTCAATTCCAGAAAGTAAACGGCAAGGTTGAACGTGTTACGGTTTATCCGCAAGCCGATGCCCGTCAAGGTTCCCAAATCATATATCCGTATAAAGCGGAGTAAGCAAGTAGAGAGGGGTGGGGTTCTGTTCCCCACTCTTCTCTTACCCAAGCGGTAAAGGAGGAGTATTCGTGAGTCAAGCGCTGGTTCATGGGATTTTAATGGGTTCGGTTTATGGGCTCATTGCCCTAGGTTTAACCTTGATTTTCGGCATTATGAAGGTAATTAACTTCGGTCACGGTTCGTTTTTGATGATTGCTATGTTCCTGTCTTATTTCGGGATTACTTCTCTTGGGCTGCATCCCTATGTATCCCTCCTGATTGTGGTTCCCGCTATGTTTCTCATCGGCTACGGGGTTAACAAGTTTTTGGTTCAACCCGTGCTGAATAAAGAAGCGGATGTGCGCGAGCCGGTTGGCGCCCTGCTGTTAACGGCTTCCGTTTCGATCGTATTGGATAATGGAATTCTTGCTACCTTCGGCGGCGATTATCGGACGATCAAAACCTCTTTTTCAGACGCCACCGTTACGTTCTTAGGGGTTACGAATGGTCTTTCCCGCGTCTATGCTTTTGTTCTTTGTATTATTGTGACGGCTATTTTCTATTGGATCATGAATAAAACGGAAATTGGCCGTCAGATTCGTGCAGTAGGACAAGACAGGAACGCAGCCAAATTAATGGGAATTAACATCGGAAAAACGTTCAATATTGCATTCGGTATGGGCATGGCGCTGCTTGGGACGGCTGGCGTAGCGTTGCTGCCGTTCAACCAGTTATATCCGACTATCGGCGGCTTGTTTGGCACAACGGCTTTCGTCACCGTCGTATTAGGGGGCCTGGGCAGCATTCCGGGAGCGATCATCGGCGGCTTGCTTATTGGCATCGTTGAATCCGTAGCCACCTTATATGTTGCTCAAACATTAGCGCCGGCATTCGTCCTGTTTGGGTTCTTGTTATTCTTAACGATTCGTCCGTCGGGGCTATTCGGCTCTCCACATGATTGGTAATAGGAGTGATATGATGAAGAAGTTTCTACCTATCATTATCGTCGGGCTCATCTTTGCAGCCGTGCCCCCGTTGTTAGGAAATGACGAATATTTATTGAAAAGCTGTGTCTTTATTCTTCTGAATGCGTATCTGGCTACCAGCTGGAACATTGTCGGCGGGTACGCGGGGCAATTGTCCTTCGGTCATGCGGCTTTCATGGCAATCGGCGGATACGTTTCCACGCTGCTGTTTATGAATACCGGCTTGAGTCCCTGGATCGGGATGCTGATCGGCGGTATCGTGGTTGCCATCATATCGGTATTAATCGGGATTCCGACATTTCGCTTCAAAGGCGCTTATTTCGCTATCGCGACGGTTGCCTTTTCCGGCGGCTTGCTCACGATTCTGAAATCGGTGCCCAAGATTGGTCCGATTGAGCTGGGCTCTTCCGAAGGATTGATCATTCCGCTCGTAACCGACGGCGGTATTGCAAGCTTTCAGTTTCTCTCCAGTGTGCCGTACTACTATATCATTCTCGCTTTTACCGCGATTGTTCTTTTCGTATCCTGGTATATTGAGCGGTCGAAGCTCGGATTTTACTTGACGGCCATCCGTGAGGATGAAGAAGCGGCCAAAGCACTGGGCATTAATACGGCAAGAGTAAAGCTGTACGCCGCAGCGATCAGCGGATTTTTCACCGCTATCGGAGGTACGTTCTTCGGTCAGCTGATGGGGATCTTGCAGCCGGATACGGTTGCAGGTGCGGAAATGTCCGCTCATATGGTGTTCAACGCCATCGTAGGCGGAATCGGAACGGTGTTCGGACCGTTCATTGGTGCGATATTGCTTGGGACCGTGGGCGAAGTGTCGCGCGTGTACCTTGGAGATGGAATTCCAGGGCTTCATCTGGTCATCTACGGCATTATCGTCACGATCGTTATTGTATTCTGGCCTAAAGGAATCGTGGAGCCGCTGCAAAACTTCCTTTCCAAAAAACTGTCATTCAAAAAGAAAGTGGCGATGGGCGTAAAAGAGGGGAGGAACCAAGATGGCCGTGCTTGAGATCCAAAATTTAAATAAAAGCTTTGGCGGATTAACGGTAACCAAAAATTTATCGATTAGTGTGCAGGAAGGTCAAATTTTCGGGGTTATCGGGCCCAATGGCGCCGGTAAATCGACCCTCTTCAATCAAATCTCCGGATATATCCGTCCGGATTCCGGAAGCATTGTGTTTAATGACAAAAATATTGTGGGAAAACCCCCGTACGAGCTGTGCCGCGAAGGGATCGGAAGAACGTTCCAGATCGTGAAGCCGTTCGGTTCGAAGACGGTGCTATATAATGTGGCCGTAGGCGCGTTTGCAAGAACGAACAGCAGGAGCGAAGCGCTGCAAAAGGCGGAAGAAGTCGTCAAGCTGGTCGGCTTGGAGAGCCGGAAAGACTTATTGGCCAAAAACTTGACGATTGTCGACCGCAAACGCTTGGAAGTCGCAAAAGCGCTTGCGACCCAGCCTAAGTTGATACTGCTGGATGAGGTGCTGGCAGGACTGACGCCAAGCGAAGTAGATGAAGCGGTGGAATTAATTAGACGCATTCAACAATCAGGGGTCACGGTTCTCATGATCGAGCATGTCATGAGAGCGGTCATGGCCTTGTGCGAGCGTGTGCTTGTCATCAGCTACGGCGAACCGATCGCCGAAGGAACGCCGCAAGAGGTTACGCAAAATCCACAGGTTATTTCAGCGTATCTGGGGGATGATCATCATGCTTAAAGTGAAAAATCTGAGTGTACATTACGGCGGCATGCAGGCTCTGGCGAACGTCAATATCCAGGTTAACGAAGGGGAAATCGTCAGCATCGTCGGCTCCAATGGCGCCGGTAAATCCACCACCATTAATGCAATATCCGGACTTCGCAAATTAACGAGCGGAACCATCGAGTTTATGGGTAAAGACGCAACGGCGGTAGAGGCCCATGATCGGGTGCCGATGGGCATCGTTCAAGTGCCGGAAGGCCGAAAGCTGTTTCCGATCATGACCGTGGAAGAAAATCTGCTGCTCGGCTCCTCCCATCCGGAAGCCCGAAAAGTTAGAAATGAAACCTTGAAGGAAGTATACAAGCTGCTTCCGCGCCTGGAGGAAAGAAAGAAGCAAATTTCCAAAACCCTCTCGGGCGGGGAGCAGCAAATGGTAGCCATCGGCAGAGCCTTGATGAGCAGACCGAAGCTGCTTATGTTCGATGAGCCTTCGCTGGGCCTGTCTCCTCTGCTGGTTCAAAATCTGTTCAGTCTCATTAGACAGATCAGCAGTCAAGGCATTACGATTATGCTGGTTGAACAGAACGTGAAACAAACCTTGCAAATTGTAGACCGCTGTTATGTGCTGGAGAATGGATCCATAAGCTTGGAAGGAACCGGACAAGAGCTGCTGCACAACGATCACGTGAAGAAAGCATTCCTGGGTATGTAGGAGGAGGAGATGAGAGAGATGCATATCGGATCATTAATTAATGGCATCGAAGTACGGGGAGAGGGACGCGAAGAGCACGAAATCAGAAGCCCTTATAACGGCGAGGTTGTAGGCGTCGTGGAATACGGTACGCGCGAGGATATCGAGCAAGCGGTTCAAACGGCTTACCGCGTATTCCATGAAACGATGAAGAAGATGCCGGCCTACCGGCGCTCGGAGATTTTACGAAAAGCAGCGGATAGCCTGGAAGCTCAGGCGGAAGATTTTGCAAGGCTGCTCATGGCGGAAGCGGGCAAACCGATTCGCGACGCCCGGGGAGAAGTAGGGCGCGCCATTCAAGTGATACGTTTTGCGTCGGAAGAGGCCAAAGCCAATGACGGCGAGCTTATTAAGATGGATAGCGCCATCGGCGGAGAAAATCGGATCGGCTTTGCCAAAAGGTATCCGGTTGGCGTTGTTGCGGCAATTACGCCCTTCAATTTCCCGCTTAATCTCGTGCTTCATAAATTGGCGACGGCCTTTGCCGCAGGCTGCACCGTCGTGTTAAAGCCGGCGGAGAAAACGCCGCTGTCTGCGATGAAGCTAGCCAGATTGCTGGAGGAAGCCGGTTACCCCAAAGGGGCCTTGAACGTCGTCAATGGCACCGGGGTTGACTTGGTCGAGCCGCTTGTCACGCATCCGCTGGTCAAAAAAGTAACCTTTACGGGAAGCGGCCCCGTAGGATGGAAAATCAAAGAGATGGCAGGTCCGCGTAAAGTAACGCTGGAGCTCGGCTCCAATTCGCCTAATCTTATTTTCAATGACGCCAACTTGGAAATTGCCGTAGAAAGCATTCTCAAAGGCGGATTTACGTTTGCAGGTCAAGCCTGCATTTCGGTGCAACGGGTGTATGTCCAGAAGGACGTGTACCAGCCTCTATTGGACCGGCTTGTTCCTAAAGTAGCCAGCCTCAGAATCGGAGATCCCGCCCTGGAATCGACGGATATCGGACCGATGATCACGGAGCAGGCCGCCATTCGAGCGGAGGAATGGATCCGCGAAGCGGCTTCGGAAGGAGCGACTATTCTTGTTGGCGGGGAAAGAAACGGAAATATCGTCTCCCCAACCATAATTACCGATACCAAGCATCATATGAAAGTCGTTTGCCAAGAAGTGTTCGCTCCGCTCATTACGGTGATTCCGTTTGAAACGGAAGAGGAAGTCATCGCCGCAGCGAACGATTCGGACTACGGTCTCCAGGCAGGGGTGTTTACCTCGGATATTAACCGGGCGTTCCGCATCGCTGAACTGCTGGAAACCGGCGGCGTATGGATTAATGAAGTATCTACGGTCCGCACCGATCATATTCCGTACGGCGGAGTGAAATTGAGCGGACTTGGCAAGGAAGGCGTCAAATATGCGATTGAGGACATGACCGAAACGAAGTTTATCGGAGTCCGCTTACTTTAAGGGGGAAGCAGCATGAGTGTATCTTCTATTTTCCGAATGCCGAATGTGTTACTTACAGGAACCGGGTCTGTGCAGCAAGTCGGAGTCCAGGCTGTCAAATTGGGAGCTCGCAAAGTACTGGTCATTACCGATAAAGTATTGAACCAAACCGGATTGGTCAAGCAAGTGACCGATCCGTTAGAAGCCGAGAATATTCAAGTCGATATTATCGACGAAGTCGTTCCCGAGCCTCCGTTTGAAAATCTCGAGCAAATTGCGCGCAGCATTCGCGATCAAGGCTATGACGTGTTCGTCGGAATCGGCGGGGGAAGCGCATTAGATGTCACCAAAGCCTTGGCCATTATGATGACCAACCCGGGCGATGTACGGGAATTGGTCGGCATCGAGAAGGTGCGGAACAAAGGCATTCCGTTTATTTTAATCCCGACGACAGCAGGAACGGGCTCTGAAGTGACGTACAACGCCATTTTTACGGATATTCGGGATAACGTGAAAAAAGGGATTGTAAGTCCCTATCTTCTCCCGGATGTTGCAATCGTAGACGCAGCCTTGACGGTCTCCGTACCGCCTGCGGTAACGGCGGCTACGGGTATGGATGCATTAGTCCACGCTGTGGAATCCTACACGGCCCAGCGCGCATCGGAGTTGACGGACGGCATTGCGCTTCATGCGATTCAATTAATATCGCGCTCCATTCGTACTGCCGTATATAACGGCAAGAACATTCAAGCCCGCGAGGATATGGCGATGGGCAGTTTAATGGCCGGCATCTCCCTCGGCAATGCGGGAGTAGGAGCGGTTCATGCGTTAGCTTACCCGTTGGGCGGCAAATTTAAAGTTCCGCATGGCGTGGCGAATTCATTGCTGCTGCCTTATGTGATGAAATATAATGTGCTCGCCAATCTGGAAAAGTTTGCACAGGTAGCCAAGGCATTGGGAGAGAACACGGAAGAACTTTCTTTGCGCGATGCAGCGGAAACAGCGGTTCATGCCCTGGCCAGATTGTCACGGGATGTCGGGATTCCATCCACATTGCGGGACGTTGGCGTAACGGAAGACGATATTCCCGCTTTGGCTGAAGAAGCCAGCAAAATTGACCGCCTGTTAAATAATAATCCACGTTGGCTCACGGTGAAAGAAATCGAAGCGATCTACCGGGATGCTTACGAAGGGCAGTAACCCCAAACAGGCGTCTGCGGCGCCTGTTTTATTTTTGATACGGTGGGTGAAAGCATGAACTTTGACAGCCTGCAAGGAAAAGTTGTGATCGTGACGGGCGGGAACAAGGGGATCGGGAAAGACATCGCGCTATCGTTCGCTAAATTGGGCGCCCGTGTGATCATTACGGGGAGAGACGTAACCGCTTTGAACCAGACTTGCCGGGAGCTTCAACTGCACGCGCCGCAAAGCCTCGCCATGGCATGCGATATGCAGAAAGTGAGCGACATCCGGCAATTGGGCGATACGGCCTTGGAACGGTTCGGCCGGATCGATATATGGGTCAATAATGCAGGGATTAATATTGCGAAGCCTGCCCTGGAAGTGACCGAAGAAGATTGGGACCGGGTGCTGGATACGAACCTGAAAGGCACTTTTTTTGCTTGCCAGCGCGCAGGGGAGGTCATGCTTAAACAAGGGGGAGGCCGAATAATCAACATCGCCTCCCAAATGGCTTTTGTCGGCTATTTCAACCGGGCGGCGTACTGCTCGAGCAAAGGCGGGGTGGTGCAGCTGACCCGCGCTCTTGCGGTTGAATGGGCTTCCCAGGGCGTGCTCGTCAATGCCGTAGCGCCTACCTTTATTGAGACCGAGCTTACGGCCAAGATGCTCACCGATCCATCGTTCATGGAGGATGTCCTGCGCCGCATCCCGCTCGGACGGATGGCGAGGCCTCAGGATGTAACGGGAGCCGTCCTTTACCTGGCTTCCGATCTGGCCGGCTCCGTCACGGGAGAAACGATCCGCGTCGATGGCGGCTGGACGGCGATATAAGGAAGGGGGAGAGGGCTATGCGCGAACAGTTGGCTGTGATCGGCGCAGGTACGATGGGGCATTCGATTGCTTTGACCGCGGCTTGGGCCGGGATGCCTGTACAGGTTTGGGCAGCCGATTTGCACGATTTGAATAAAGGGAAGGCCGGCATTGAGGAGAAGCTTGCCATTCTGCGGGACAATCAATTAATCACAGACGACGAGCAAATCGAGATCGAACAGCGCATTCGCTTCACGACTGCTTTGGAAGCTTGTCTCTCCGGCGCCACCTTTGTGATAGAAGCGATTCCGGAGAATTTGCCGCTGAAGCAGATCTGGTTTGAAAAGCTCGATCGTTTATGCGGGGAGGACGTCATTCTCGCCAGCAATACGTCGGGGTTAAGTCCGACGGACATCGCATGGAAAGCCCGCTATAAGCATCGTATTCTAGTGACGCACTTTTGGAATCCCGCTCACCTCATCCCTCTCGTGGAAGTCGTTCGCGGTGCGGAGACATCGGATGAAGCGGCCCAGCGCGCGATGAACCTGTTGAATCACATGGACAAAAAACCTGTCGAGCTCAAAAAAGATGTGCTGGGTTCGATCGTGAACCGTCTGCAATACGCGCTGTTCCGTGAGGCTCAATATATAGCGGAGATGGGTGTTGCAACCATAGAGGATATCGATACGGCCGTTAAATACAGCATCGGAAGGAGACTCCCGGTTACAGGTCCGTTCATGACGGCCGATATGGGAGGGCTTGATGTATTTGATTCGATTTCCGGTTATTTGTTCCCCGATTTGAGCACGCATTCCGCATCGTTGCCGGCGATGCGCGCGCTCGTCGACAGCGGCAGCTACGGACAAAAAAACGGAAAAGGCTTTTATGAATGGACGCCGGCGTTCTCCCGGCAGATGAACCGGGAGCGAGAGCAGGAATTGATGGATTGGCTGAAAAAGGACAGGAGGAACCGAACGCCTGAAACGACCTGATACAGCTTAATTCGGCAAAGGCTCCGGGGATTTGGCGTCACCGAGATGAAAGAGATGATCTTCAATAAAGGAGTGTGCAGGATGAGTACATTTATTTCTCCCGTAAAAATTCATTTCGGAGAAGGTTGTGTCCGAAAAATTAGCGACGAATGCCAAGCGTTAGGAGTCCGTCGCGTGATCGTTTTCGCAGACCCGTTTCTCGTTACGTCAGGTGCCATAAGCAAAGTAGAACACATTCTGTCTGAGCATGGCATCGAATATTCGGTCTACGACCAAATCGTGCCCGAACCGCCGGTCGCTATCGGCGATCAAGCGGTCGATGCGGTCAGAAACTCCGGAGCGGAGCTGGTGATCGCGGTCGGAGGGGGCAGCGCGCTGGATATCGCCAAGGCCGCTGCGGTGCTTGCGACACATGAGGGCAGCATAGCGGATTATTTAAATTTGACCGGCACCAAGAAGCTGCAGCATAAGGGGCTTCCGAAAATCCTGATCCCGACAACATCAGGGACAGGGTCTGAGGTAACGGATATCGCCGTCTTTAACCTGGAGTCAACCAAGGACGTCATTACCCACAACTACCTGCTGGCGGATGTCGCGATTGTAGACCCAGAATTCACGTACAGCGTTCCACCCCGTGTAACGGCTGCCACTGGCGTAGATGCCTTCACTCACGCGCTTGAAGCTTATACGTCGATCCAATCCTCTACGCTCACGGATGCGCTGGCGTTGGAAGCGATGGATTTGATCGCCAAAAATCTTCGCAAAGCGGTATGGCAAGGCCACGATCAAGAGGCAAGAAGAGCTATGTCCTGGGGGAGTATGCTGGCGGGAATGGCCTTCTTCAATGCAGGGACGGCCGGCGTTCATGCGCTGGCTTACCCGCTCGGCGGATTATTCCATATTTCACACGGGGAATCGAACGCTCTCATGCTGCCTTATGTGTATGAATTTATTCTTCCCTCCTGCCTGGAGAAGATGGAGAAGGTTGCCTTCGTTACGGGGGTAGGACGCAAAGAGGCATCCACTCGGGACAATGCGCTCGCCGCGCTTCAGGCGGTTCGCGACCTGACTCAAGATGTCGGCATCCCGTCCTCCCTTCAGGCCTATGGCATTGAAGAGAAGGATATCGAGCTGCTGGCCCAGGACGGAGCCAAGCAAACACGCTTGCTGCAGCGGAGTCCCAAAGCCTTAACTTTAGACGATATTCGTCATGTTTACCGCAGAGCGCTTCAAGGATAGGAGCACGTCGAAGGGCGTGGCAGGCCGAAATGTGACGCTTGAATAAGACGCCAGACGCTAGGGGAATTTGCCTGGCGTCTTTTTTTTTGCGGGCTTTTCACTACGCGAGTGGTAGATCGTGTAAACTTATAGTAATATTTTCATCGGAAGATGTTCGAATCGGCGGAAGCTGAAAGAAGAACGCTTACGAAAATTCAAGTTGAGAGAGATTGCGAAAAAAGGGTGGAACCATGCCGTCATTTTTAGAGTTCTTTTATGAACGTCTCAAAAAGAAAGAGTTTGACAATTATCCGTTTATGATCTCGCTTCATCACGGACTGGCTTATACCGTACAACTGGAAGACCGGGTTACGAACCTGCTGATGCTGCCTTTCGAACAAACGGGTCTGGCCTACATCGAACCGAATCCGAACCCCGGCAACGTGGTGAACGTGCATCCTTATTACAGAGGCAGGATACTGCTGGAATTCGAAATTCTTCACGGCACGGACCTGCATAAGCCTAAAACCGAGGAGCAAGTGCTCGAATTTCTGTACCGCAACGCCTGGCAGCTTCATCAGTTGGCCGAAGGCATGCAGGGAAGCTTCGAGGATTACATGGTGAAGTTTAAAATGATGTGCGACTTTCTGCGTTACTTTAATTCCGTCGTTGTCATTCCGAATCGTTCGTAGAGGGAAGGGCTTGCGGCGGGAAGAAACATGTATCTATCCCGGGCCGTCCACGAGGAACGGGGGAATCCCTATGAAAAACGTACCAGGGGGAGGGGAACAGCCTTGTTACCGATGGAACAGGAAACGATGGCGCTGCTCGTCGGCGGTTTCGGCATCGTCATGGGCATTTCGTTTGTTTTTGTCATTTTGCTTTGGATAAAAGGGCGAAAAGAAGTATACCGCAGCGCCTTCGGGTGGGTGATCGCGCATTTCGTGGTGTTCAGTGCAGCGGTGGCCTGCTGTCTGAAGGCGATCGGCACGAGGCCGACGCACCCTTCGATGGCTTCGGAAGGAAACTCGCTGTGGCTCGGCATTGGCGGCGTCCTGTGGGCGGCCTCCATGCTGATCTTGCTCGGCGCGATCGCCGCATTCACGGCACGGGATACACATCGCGGGGAGTAACGTTAAGAGGCTCAGCTCTTTCGCTGCCCGGGGCCCCAGATCGCTTCCTTCTCCGCTTTTGACAAGTTCCGTCTGACAAGCTGATACGACTCTTCAAGCATGTTCTCAAGCTCCTCATCCGCCAGCTTTCCGTTCAAGATGACGGTATTCCAATGCCTTTTGTTCATATGATATCCCGGCAGCACGGTGTCTGGATACGTCTGGCGCATCAGCCAGATTGTGTCCGGATCGGCCTTCAGATTGACGCTCGGGACGCCGGATTGATGGCCTAATAAGGCGAACATTTTGCTGCCGACATAAAGCACCGGAAGATCGGGCTCGAACGGGTAACGCAGACTGGTTCCGGGTTTCTTCAACGCCAGGGCGATCAATAACTCGTGATTCATTTGACAAGAGGCTCCTTTCAGCGGCGGTTTTGCCTTTATTTCAGCATATCCGATCCCGGCTCTGATGAAAAGCCATAACCGCAGCTGGCCGAAGACTTGCGTGACCACGGGGCATAGGCATCAGACCGGGCGCCCAGCGCGGCGACAAAAGCGGCAAGCACTCCTGACGCGTGTCATCTCAACCTCCCGCATCAAGCTCCCTTTCCGACAAAGAGTTGGACAGTCTTGAAATAATCGTGCTATCATGGAAGTTGATTATCAAAGAAGTGCGTGAATACGTACCTAATTTTATATTGAGTTCAGAGAACAGGTGCCGATATGCCGCCATTGCGCGTATCGGCTTAATAGGGAAGCCGGTGTAAGTCCGGCACGGTCCCGCCACTGTAAGCGAGGAGCTTTTTCCGACCCAGGCCACTGTCGATTCGTCGATGGGAAGGCGCGTGAAAAAGCGATGAGACGCAAGTCAGGAGACCTGCCTGTTTTCCGCTGCCTTGTCACGATCGAACGCGACGAGAGCGGCAAAGTCACCAGAAAGCCTACGCGGATAGGGGGGTGTACGGGAATGGGTTCAGGCGTACTGCGGGTTAGAGCCAAGCGCTTGCCGTCATATTCGGCAAACGCGCGGGAATTTACCACGGCAGCAGCCGGTTCACTTTATCGTCAAGCATCTTTCCGAGAGGAAGGATGCTTT